>NZ_CAMFHL010000043.1 GCF_945952095.1 uncultured Arsenicibacter sp.
GCTGTACTCAGCGCCAGATCTTCTTTTTCTTTGCCGGTAATGGTAATTGAACTCAGCGGAACGCCCTTCTGCATCAGGTATTCCTTGATATTTTCAGCGCGGGCAATGCCCAGGTTTGTTGCCGATGTATTGTTGATTTCGCCGGGTTTGTAAAATCCGGTGATTGTCAGGTGACGTTCCGGATTGTTGAGCAGGTAAAGTGCCAGTGAATCAAGACTGATATCAATATTACGCCGGTTGGCAATCGGATCTGATTTAGCAAAACCAAAGTCTTCCGGTAAGGCAAGGCGAAAACGGCCGCCATCGGAAATGACCAGGCCGATTGGCGTGTTTCCGGAGGCCGCCACAACCGGCGCTGCTTCTTCAGCGCAAAGCTGTTTGATATGGCAGACATGCCACCATGCTGAGCCGGCAATCCAGATAACCAGCATGATTACCCAGGGCGTTTTATTCGTAAACATAATGTTTTCAGGGGTTTAGGGCCTGAACAGGAATGATATACTACAACTCTGGTAGAGTAGGGTAGTAGTGCAAAAGTCATTCCAAATTTACGGGTACAAACCATAAATTCAAGTAAATCAGAATTTTACTTACGTACAGGGAATAATTCAGGATGTCTGACAAACAAAAAAGGAGTGGCTTTTTACGCCACTCCTTTTTTAAAACTATACAACGGAAATCCGGATTACCTATCGGTTCATTGAAATGAGGAACTCCTCGTTGTTGCGTGTCCCTTTCAGACGGTCGAGCAGGAAGTCCATTGTCTCCAGCGGATTCATGTCGGCCATGTGTTTGCGGAGAATCCAGATACGTTGCAGCGTTTCGCGGTCGATCAGCAGGTCTTCGCGGCGGGTTCCCGACGTGAGCACATCCACCGACGGGAATACGCGCTTGTTGGCCAGACGGCGGTCAAGCTGAAGTTCCATGTTGCCGGTACCTTTGAATTCCTCAAAGATTACCTCATCCATTTTAGATCCTGTATCAATCAGAGCCGTAGCGATGATCGTCAGTGAACCACCGTTTTCCACGTTACGGGCTGCACCGAAGAAGCGTTTTGGTTTATGCAGGGCGTTGGCATCCACACCACCCGACAGGATTTTACCGGACGACGGAACAACCGTGTTATAAGCCCGTGCCAGACGCGTAATCGAGTCAAGCAGGATAACCACGTCGTGTCCGCA
The DNA here is from genome assembly GCF_945952095.1 of uncultured Arsenicibacter sp. Classification (GTDB taxonomy): domain Bacteria; phylum Bacteroidota; class Bacteroidia; order Cytophagales; family Spirosomataceae; genus Arsenicibacter. The sequence goes on from NZ_CAMFHL010000043.1 coordinate 1,182, forward strand.
TTCAACCATGCGTTTTGCTTTTTCAAGCACCATGCTGGCCACCTTCACGTGACGGTCTGCCTGCTCGTCAAACGTTGACGAAATAACTTCGGCGTTTACGCTGCGGGCCATGTCCGTAACCTCTTCCGGACGCTCGTCGATCAGCAGGATGATCAGGTAAATTTCCGGGTGGTTTTTGGTGATGGCATTGGCGATTTCTTTCAGCAATACCGTTTTACCCGTTTTAGGCTGCGCGACAATCATACCCCGCTGGCCTTTACCGATCGGTGCAAACAAGTCCAGCACCCGTGTTGACAGGATTTCCGGCCGTGTGCTCAGCTTGATCTGCTCTTCCGGGAAGAGTGGTGTCAGGTATTCAAACGGAATCCGGTCACGGATTTCGTCTGTTGTTTTACCATTTACGGTAGATACCCGCAGCAGGGCAAAGTATTTTTCACCTTCTTTCGGCGGACGGATCTGACCGCGGACGGTATCACCGGTTTTCAGGCCGAACAGTTTGATTTGAGAAGGGGAAACATAAATATCATCCGGACTGGCAAGGTAGTTATAGTCAGCTGACCGCAGGAAACCATAGCCGCCATCCGACATAATTTCGAGAACCCCTTCGTTTTCAATGATACCGTCGAATTCGCGGATATGCTGATTATACTGGCGGCGAACACGGTTCTGGTACTCGATCGATTCACGCGAAGGCGCTGCCGGAGCCGGTTGGTTTGGCTGGGGCTGCTGGCGGTCGGCCTCTACCGGTGCATCCGTAAACGATGCCGGTGCATCGGCCGGTATGCTGTCGGGAGCCGGTACAAATTCCGCAACAGGTTGTGTCGGTACTTCTGTTGGCACGGCGGTTACGAATTCTTCTTCCTGGTCGCTGCTCAGGTTCAGTGCCGACTCGTCAGTAACCGGCGGACGACGGTCGCGGAGGTTATCCCGGCGCGGACGTTCCGGCCGTTCAAAGCCTTCCGGTTTCTGCTGACGGTTCCGTTCGTAAGTAGCGCGTTGTTCGTACGCCTGCGGGTTTTCTGCCCGTAAGCGGTTTTCCCGTAACTGACGTGCTTCGTTGCGGGTCATTTCCCGGCGTGGCCGCTCGTCCTGAGACCGGTCAGCCTGACGGCGTTCCTGTGTTTCCGGGGCCTGTGTTTCTTTCGGTGCCTCGGCAACCGGAGAAGCCGGTTCCGTTGCTGCCGGTTCAGCGCCTACGTTTTCAGCCGGTTGCGCCGTTGCCTGCGAATCCGTTGCGGTATCGCCTGTAGTGCGGTTGCCCGGTTCCCGGCGGGTACGCTGGCGGGTACGGCTTTCTGAAGCAGGTGATGTCGCCGGTGCAGAAGCAGCCGGTGTTTCCGGGCTGGCCGGGGTAGCGGCAGCCGGTGCCGTAGCGGGTGCATCACCGGCGTTGGTACGGGTCCGGCGTCCGCGGCGGGGGGCGGCTTCACTGTCAGCCTGAGGGGCAGCGTCTTCAGGAACCGGCATACGGGCCTGCTGGTCTAATATCTTATAAATCAGTTCTTTCTTTTGAAACTTACTGGCGTCGCTAATCCCAAACTCATTGGCAATCGTGCGTAGCTCGGAGAGGAGCTTAAGATTTAATTCTTCAATGTTATACATATAAGGCAGGTCAACAGATAACCTTTGTGTTGAGAAACAATGTTTAAGGAAAACAGAGGGTCTTTCTGTCGATACAGAAGACGGTATAGTAGTTAACGTGTCACTAGTGAAATGGCATTAGAAACAAGAAGTAGCTGAATTCTTTCCAGAAGACAGAGCCCGGGGGGGACCGAAACAGGTATCATTCTGGGGGATGAGTTTGCTAAATGACCGAGATTTCTAAGCGCTGGCCGGAGTTATAAAACTGCCTGCATGCCACGGTGTTCAACAAATTTGGATATTTTGATTTGGCTGGCTTTTGCCGGAATGCTTCAGCAAAAGTAAGTCAATCACCTGGTATTGTCAAGATAACGCGTAAAACAACAAAAAGTTTCTGATTTATTATGGAAAATTACCCGGCATTTCTTTCGTAATACGATACGCCGGGCGAATTATATCAGTTTTTCGGCCTGACCGGCTTCCGCAGCGTGCACAATCCGGGCGGGAATAGCAAACGCGACCTGATGCCGTTGGATAATGTCGATGATACTGAAATTTATTTCTTCTTTAACGATCCGGAAATCAGAAATAGTGGGTGAGTCAACAAAAAAAATAACAAGTACCTCAAAACCGGAGTCACCGAATGAGTCCAGCCGTACATAGCTCGTTTTTTTATTGGTCCGGGCGTGGTTCTGAAGCAGGGTACGCAGGTCTGTCAGAACGGCATTCAGCCGGTCAGCCGGTGTGTCGTAGGGAAAGCGCAGTATAAACCGGGCTCTCCGTGTCTGCCGTTCCGTTAAGTTATCGAGTGACTGGCTGACCATGAGCCGGTTCGGAACGGTTAACAGACTGCCGTCGTCGGTACGGATACGGGTACTGCGGAAACCGATTTGCTCAACGTCGCCCGATACGCCGCCCACACTTACAGAGTCGCCGACCAGAAACGGCCGGTCGAGAACGATGGCAAACGACGCGAACAGGTTTTCGAGGGTTTCGCGTGCGGCGAGCGCCAGTGCCAGACCACCGATTCCGAGGCTCGTAACCAGTGCCAGTACATTGACATCGTAGACCCAGCTGAGCGTGGCAAAAAGCCCCAGAAAGCACAGGAACAGAATGAGCAGGTCGCGCACGAACGGCACCAGCTGATCATCAACTTTTGTCTCGGTTAGTTCGGCCCGTTTCTGAAACAACAGCCCGATTACCTTTACCGCGCGGACGCAGAGCCAGGTGACCATGCTCATAAAAACGGTATTATAAATCCGGCCGACAATCATTCTGAAGCCGAATTTCTCCGGCGGAATCAGGTTCCAGTGTTCAGGTATCGTCAGCTGATGACAGGCAACATAGATAACCGACATTAAAATAAGGGCGTCAATCGGCGGTTTCATCAACTGCACGAAATCATTAAGCGGCACACCGGCAATATCGCGTTTAAGTAACCGGTAGACCAGATGGCTCATGTGCCGCGCCAGTACACGGTGCAGAAACAAACCTGCCAGCAGAAATCCGGCAAACCAGTAGAGATTGTTCAGGGAGTTACCGGTAAAGTAATGCTCAAGAAAATTCTGGAGGGTATTCATGGAACTAAGAACTAAGCAGCGACGCATCGCATTGTAGCAGCATGTAGCCGGTGATCAGACAATTTGTGGCTCAGGCTTGCTAAAAACGTCACGCTGCCGGCTTTTGTGAGCCAAATGCCGGAATAATGTTAAAAATAATTAAATCGGGCCGTATTTACGGCGAATATAGGGTTATTTGACGTTGCAAACATGTGCAACGCAACGAAACCGGTTTTAAAGGAGTACAAACCAGTACGGCCCGATTCCATAACTGTAGCTGAACACATGAATTTAATTGTTGACTGGGGCAACACCCGGATCAAGGCAGCCTGGTTTGACGGAGCAACATTAACGGCAACTGACCGTTTTACGTCCGTTGAGCAGTTAGGGGAGGCAATTGCGGTAAAGCGTCCGGACCGGATGATTGTTTCTTCGACGAGTCACGCCGGGCAGTCGCTGGCCGATACTATTCCGGAGCTGGCCGGTATTGACTGGCTTGTACTGGATGCTCAGTTGCCGGTACCGATCACGAAGAACTATGAAACACCGTTGACGTTGGGAGCCGACAGGGTGGCGGCGGCGGTAGGAGCCATGGCCTTGTTTCCGGAGCAGGACTGTCTGGTTCTGGATCTGGGCACCTGTATTACGGCCGATATTGTAGATCGCTCGGGCACTTTTCAGGGCGGACTTATATCGCCGGGGCTGAACATGCGCCTGCTGGCTATGCATCAGCAAACGGCGAGATTGCCGCTCATACCGGTGCAGGAAATCCGAGAAACCGGCTGGCCGCCCCTGTTAGGAAAAAATACCCGGCAGGCGATGAGCAGCGGGGCTGTCAGCGGGATGTTGTTTGAACTGGAGGGGATTATTGCAGAACACCGCAAGAAATACCCTGATTTAACCGTAGTTCTGTGCGGTGGGGATGCGTCCCTTTTTGAAAGTCATCTGAAACCCCCGATATTTGCAGTGCCGGAGTTGGTGCTGCGGGGATTGAACCGTATTTTAGAATATAATGTCAAGAAATTACCAGCGATTCAGTAAAGTTTTAGGGTTTGGGGGCTTGTTGTTGTCCTGCATGTCACCAGCTGCGCGTGCGCAGGGGTTAGGAAACTCGCCTTATTCAGCGTTAGGGGTCGGAGAAGAATACAGTCAGGCAAATATTGCCAACCTTGGTATGGGAAGCGTTGGTATCAGTAACGCAAATACCATCCATTTGAACCTGCAAAACCCTGCCTTACTGGCACGCCGCGCCCGGTTTACGGTTTTTGAAGTCGGTATCATCGGGCAGTATAAGCCCCAGATAAGCCAGAATCAGGGTGGCGCAACGATGTCACAGCGTGATTTCGGAGCAAACATTAATTACATTGCCCTGGCCTTTCCGGCGTCGTCGCGGTGGACTGCTTCGCTGAATCTGCGCCCCTATTCGTATGTTGACTACCAGACGAAAGTGTTCGACAAAGTACCGAATACAATCTATGAAGTACAGAAAAATTATTCGGGAAAAGGGGCATTGAATAAAGCGTCGTTTTCCAATGGTTTCCGCTTATTTAAAAACCTGTATGTCGGGGTTGAAGCCACATACCTGTTCGGAAATATTACGAATAACTCAGATTCACGGCTGCTGATCAATGACGTGGTGTCGTCGGTGCAGCCACAGGATATTACCGTATCGCGGATTAACCGTACTAATTACAGCGATATTATCTGGAAACTGGGTGGCGCGTGGCGACCGAAGCTAGGGGAGAAGTGGACGTTGAATGTCGGGGCTACCTATGATCCTAAAACCAACGTAAAAGCAGTACAGACGGATGTAAATCAGCTGGTTACTCTGTCAGGCACCAGCCTGTCTGACCCGGACACACTACGGTCTAATCTGGCCGGACATGTGACATTGCCGGAGCAGGTGCAATTCGGGATCAGCCTTGAACGCAACAACAAACTGACTGTCGGGGTGGACGTTGGCTTTCAGAAGTGGAGCCAGTTCCGGACCGCTGACAACTCAAATCCGAAGCTAATGAACGGTATGCGGATTGGGGCCGGTTTAGAGTATGTTCCTAAGATTACGTCGACAAAATACTGGGACCTTGTGACGTATCGTGCCGGTTTTCAGTACATCAAGTCTCCTTATCAGGTTTCCGGCAAACAGCTGAACGATATTAACGGTAGTCTTGGTATTTCCCTGCCTATCGGTTCCTACTTCGTTAATAACCTGAATCTGGCCGTGGTGGGCGGACAGCGGGGAACGCTGGTTGGTACACAGATCCGGGAACGCTACGTTAAAATTGCTTTAGGCTTCACCCTGAACGATAAGTGGTTCTACCGCTACGCGCTTGATTAACAGTGAACAAGACGTTACTACTTGTTGTTAACTAAGTGTTTACGTTGGATTATGCACCCGAAATTATTGTTACGTTCTGCTGCTTTCCTGTTCGCTGTCAGCGTATGCTGGTCGTGTGAAGAGCAGAAAACTGCGAAAAAATACGAAGCCTATAAAGGGCCGATCGAAGAGATCAATAATGTGCAGATGCTGTATAGCGAGGCCGCGCTGATGAAAGTCAGGATGACGACGGCTCGGCAGCTGCGCTTTCTGAACGAAGACCGGAAGTATCCCGAAGAGGTACACATCGATTTTTACGGTCCGACCGGTACCGATGTCGTTACGACGCTCCGGTCTGATTCCGGCCGCTACGATAAAGCAAAAGACCTGTATACCGTACTAGGTAACGTAGTGGTCATAAACAAGGAGAAGCAGGAAATGCTTGAAACCGATGCGCTTAACTGGAATCCGAATACGAAGAAAATCTTTACCGAACGGCCTGTTACGACTACCAGCAAACTGACCGGCGAGCGTTTGAAAGGCATCGGTCTGGATGCAAACCAGGACTTTTCAAAATATATAATCCGGAAGCCAACGGGGGTCTTTAATGTTGAAAGTACGCCTTTCTGAGCCGGCCGGGTCGTTTATAAAACCGAAAAGGGAGTCAGATGACTCCCTTTTCGGTTTTATTCTTTTTTAAGCACTTCTTTAACGTGTGCCACATCAACCAGCGCCGGATCATTGCCCCAGCGGTCATACATGAACGTCATGAGCTCGGCAATTTCCAGGTCACTCAACTGAGGATTGGGCGGCATAACACGGTTGTATCGCTTGCCGTTGACCTGAATCGGCCCCTGTAATCCATACCGGATCAGATGAATTACCGAATCCTTTTTGGCCAGATAATCCGAGTTAACGAGCGGCGGGTAGAGTGCTTCCAGGCCTTTCCCGTCCGGTTGGTGGCAGTTGGCACAGGTGTTCTGGTACACCAGCATGCCCTCCGTAATGTATTTCTGTCGTTTGATCTCTTCCTGGCTTTGGCAATTGCTCATCAGAAGCAGCGTGGCGGAGAGCAGGCCGATCCCGCAATATAATGTCAGTTTCATCCTTTCTTTTCGGCAAGCAGCTTATCCATGTCACTCATTAACTGATTTACTCCCTTTTCAGTAGTGCCGTCGTATATGCCGCGAACGTGTTTGTCTTTGTCAATCAGAATAAAGGCGCCGCTATGGACCACGCCGCCGGGCGCAGATTTATCTTCGGCAGCGGTAACCATGTAGCTATCCTGACCGATTTCGTAAATTTTCTCTCTCGGACCGGTCAGAAAAAGCCATTGCTTTCCTGTTACTCCCAGATTGCCGGCAAACTCCTTGAGGACTGCTACCGAGTCATGTGCCGGATCAATGGTATGCGACAGAATCATTACGGCTTCATTACCTTTAAAACGCTCGTAAACCCGTTTCATCTGGGTTTTCATCTTCGGGCAGATGGTCGGGCAGGTAGTAAAGAAGAAGTCTGCCACATAGATTTTATCGGCAACCGTTTTGTCAGTAACGGTATCACCATATTGATCCACAAATGAAAAGGCAGGAATTGCGTGAAAGATTGTATCTGTAACCTGTTTCCCGTTAACAGTTCGCTGCACAGGCTTTTTAGCACCAAGGAACGGTAATTTATCCGAACCCTGCTGACAGGCCCAGCTACCCAGCAGTATACCGTTTAGCAGACTAAGGTTTAGCCAGAAACTGACGCGCATTGGCGATACTGCTGTTAATTTTTTCTTTGACATTTGTTACTTTTCCTTTCTCCTGCTCCAGATAACGCAAAGCATCTGCCGACTCCAGTTTTTTAAGTGTGTCAGCGTTGTATCCGTTCATCCAGGCCATCATCAGACTATCGGCTTCCCCTAATTGCTGCGAGAGCAGGGTAGCCTGCGTTTTCTTTTCGTCCGAGAGAACGGTAGCTGAAGCCGATGCGGCAGCCAGACTATCTTCGGTAGTGATCAGTTGATTTAGCTCCTTGCGGAGTTTCATGATGTCGCCGATTTTAGGCATTACTTCATCGTGTACGGCAAAAACCTCTTTCTCTGTTTTGTCAATAGCTTCCTGCTGTCCGGAATTTCCGCAGGAAAACAGAATACCACTGATAAGCATGGCTGCCGGAAAGGTCAGTACAAGTTTTTTCATGATTGTGTTTGCAACTGGTAGCGTATACTGGAATTAAGGCCGTAGCCGACAGGTCGTTACCTGACTGCTACGGCAGCGTTTTGTTTCAGAATTTCACGGGCGTGTTTCAGCGTACTCTGCGACGGGTTATTACCACCGATCATCTGGGCGATTTCCTGAACCCGTTCATCCAGGCTCAGCTGCCGGATCCGGCTGACGGTTTTATCGGCGGAATGATCTTTGTACACAAAATAGTGAGCCGTTCCCTTACCGGCAATCTGCGGCAGGTGCGTAATAGCAATAATCTGGTGATTATGGGCCATTTCCCGCATCATTATGCCCATTTTAATGGCGATTTCACCCGAGATTCCGGTATCAATCTCATCAAAAATAATGGTTGGCAAGGAACGCTTACTGGCCAGAATATATTTAATTGCCATCATCAGGCGGGAAAATTCACCGCCCGACGCTACATTTTTTAGCTGCTGTTGCTTAATGCCCTTGTTGGCGCTGAACAGAAACGAAACGGTGTCAATGCCGGTCATGGTTGGCTTACCGGTCTCTGACAGAATATGCAGCGAAGCATTCGGCATACCCAGATCGGCCAGCAGCGTGGCAATTTCCTGTTCAATCGGTTTCAGCACGGCCAGGCGGGCTGATGAAAGCGCTTCCGCACTCTGCATCATCACCTGCCGGGTTTGTTCTGCCCGCGCCTTTGCTGCATCCAGCTCATCGTCCAGGTTCAGGACTTTGCTGACTTTTCTGGCCAGCTCTTCCTGAATAATAAGCAGTTCCTGAACTGTTTTTACTTGATGCTTTGTCTGAAGCTGATAAATAACCGAGAGCCGTTCCCGGATTGTTTCCGCGCGGTCTTCATTGGTTTCAACGCCATCCTGTTCGTCGCTGATCTCACTCGCCAGATCCCGTAGTTCAATCAAAGCACTCTGAGCGCGTTCGAGCAGGGGTTCATACTGGGCCGAGAGCTTGCTGACGGTCGCCAGGCTGCTGACAACGCCTTTCAGCAGGTCAATAACCGACTGTTCCGGATTGTCCAGATAGTCACTTGCCAGCTGTAGCCGTTCGCGGATTTCCTCGGCATTTTCCAATACGTTCAGTTCCTGTTCCAGCTGCTCCTGCTCGTCGGCCTGTAGCTGAACTTTCGAGAGCTCTTTGTACAGAAATTTATTATAATCAAACTCCTTGCGCATCGACGATGCTTCCTGCTGGAGTTTATCGTAGGCTTGCTGGGCCTTTCGGTAGGCCTGAAAATCATTGTGATAAAGCCGCAGCAGATCATCATCCTGCGCGTAGGTATCCACAATCTGAAGCTGGTATTCATTGGAGCCCAGCAGCACCGAATCGTGCTGGGAATGAATGTCCATCATCTGGCTGGTCACCCGGCGCAGGACATCCAGTGTCACGGGGGTATCATTCACAAAAGCCCGTGATTTGCCGCTCGGGCTGATTTCCCGCCGCACTACACACGTAGTGCCATAGTCCAGCTCTTCTTCATCAAAAAGCTGTTCAATGAAATAGCCGGCCACATTGAAGGTCCCTTCAATGATGCACTTTTTTTCCGGGTCGTATAGTACTTTGGTATCTGCGCGGTTGCCCAGCAAAAGGCCGATGGCTCCCAGCATGATCGATTTACCGGCACCTGTTTCACCTGTAATGATATTGAGTTCAGTATCAGGTACCAACTCAAGCCTGTCAATCAGGGCGTAGTTTTTTATGAGTAAATGCGTCAGCATACGGTTAGCTCCTTACAAAGTAAACAACGCACTCAGACTGGCGGGTTCCCTGCCGGAATGCGTGCAACGTTAAAAAAAAAGCGCTGAAAATCACCCTAATTTAACAGGCGGCGGTAGGCTTCTGTTTTGCCCGGATCTAACTGAGCCAGCAGATCGAACGCCTTTTTACGTTCATTCGGCGTACCTTCATACATGATGTTAATGATTTCTTCGCCTTTCGCATCGAAAAACGAGTTGATCAGAACAGAGTTGGGCACCTGCAACATCAATTTACGGATATTAGTCAGCAGATCAAGGGTTTGCTTACGAACTTCAATCGGGTTTGATGCAAACAGGTCGAGGCCCATACGATGGTAGGTATACAACCCTTCGCGAAACGCCAGAAACTGCTGGTTCTGAAGATTTTCAACCAGATAATACCGGTTCCGTTTGTCACCTTCGGGGCCCCAGTAGCTGCGTGCCGGTCCCTGCTGGGCATAATTCATAACCGAATAAGCCTTCTGGACATATGGATTACCACCCAGTCTGCTGAACGTGTCATAATCGACGGCCAGTGCCAGATAGGCATAGAAGGCAATAACCGATGTAAGTTCGTCGGTATACAGGTTATCGCGGTAATAAACCGGCTGGGTCGGCAGGTAGGCAAAGCTGAAGTTCCGGTCCACGTAGCTGAACACGGTTGTTTCATAATTTGTCCCGTAGACCGGCCTTGTTATAATAAACTGCGCCGTTCCTTCAAATACGCCCTGCGAAGTTGATTTCAGGAGGTTAATATTCAGGGAACAGTTTATTTTTTCCGTCGAGGTAAACTGATCATTGGTCCAGCGACGGTTATTAAGCATGTCTGTAATAAAGGCCTTTAACTGATCGTAATACGTAAAATCAGTTTTCTGCTGCGCTGCCAGCTGGTCGGCATTGACCGTAACGCGGCAGTTAAGCTCCTGTGCCTGAGCCGTAAGGAATAGGCAGACCGACAGACAGCATGTGAGGATGAATTTCATAAATGAAAATGCGCTGATGTTATAAAGCACGTTCGACGAGGTGCAGGATGTCCCGGGCTACGGCCTCTTTAGATTTAAGGCTAAATTCGTAAACCTCTTCGTTTTTGTCAATAACGGTAATTTTGTTTGTATCGTGTCCGAAGCCCGCACCTTTGTCGCGCAGCGAATTCAGTACAATCCAGTCCAGGTTTTTTGAATGCAGCTTTTTCAGTGCGTTTTGCCGTTCATTCTCAGTCTCCAAGGCAAAGCCCATCATCAGCTGGCCTGCCGTTTTCCGGCTTCCCAGGGTAGCCGCAATATCGGTTGTTTTGGTTAGCCGGAGATCAAAAAGTGCATCTTTCTTTTTTATCTTCTGATCCGCCGGATGTGCCGGTGTATAATCAGCCACGGCTGCATTCAGAATAATAACATCAGCCTCGGGAAACGCCTCTTCCGTAGCGGCAAACATGTCAGCTGCCGAGCGGACGCTGGCCCGATGGATGGTACTGTCGGGAAGCGGCAGTGCTGTCGGACCACTGACGAGCGTAACCGATGCGCCGGCCTTGGCAAAGGCGTCAGCGATGGCATAGCCCATTTTACCGGTCGAGTGATTACTGATGTACCGGACGGGATCAAGGGGCTCCTGAGTCGGGCCGGCTGTGATTAATACGCGCTTACCGGCAAGGGTCGGCAGATGATTAAAATGCCGGTCCAGCACCTGCACAATTTCTTCCGGTTCCGCCAGCCGGCCCTCACCAATCAGCCCACTGGCCAGTTCGCCGTATGCTGCATTGATAATATGGTTGCCGTAGGAGCGGAGGCGGCTGAGGTTGCCGGCTGTGGCCGGATGTTTGTACATGTCGAGGTCCATCGCCGGCGCAAAGAACACCGGACAGCGGGCCGAGAGATACACCGCTGACAGCAGGTCATTACACAGCCCCTGCGCGCAGCGGGCAATGGTGTTGGCCGAAGCAGGGGCTATCACCAGTGCATCGGCCCATAAGCCCAGCTCAACGTGATTGTTCCACTGACCGGTCTGATCCTTGACAAATGTTGTTAATACCGGCCGCTTCGACAGGGTCGACAGTGTAAGGGGTGTAATAAATGTGGTAGCGGCTTCGGTCATGATTACCTGCACATCCGCACCGGCCTTTACGAGGAGGCGGATCAGGTAAGCTGCTTTGTAGGCCGATATACTGCCGGAGACACCGAGCAGAATCCGTTTTCCCTGCATCATTTTACCATAAAAAAACCGCATGGAAAGCCCATGCGGTTCTGTCACATGTACTATTCAGACTAAGCTTCTTCTTCAGTGTTGTAACGGAAGTAGATTTTGCCTTCCAGAAACTCATCTGTAGCAATCGAAGTAGGCTTAGGCATACGTTCGTAGTATTTCGAAATTTCGATTTGCTCGCGGTTTTCGAAAACTTCTTCGAGGTTATCAACCGCCGATACAAATTCTGAAAGTTTCCCGCTCAGCTCTTCTTTCATTTTTGTAGAAATCTGACGGGCACGCTTTGAGATGATAGATACAGACTCATACAGGTTGCCTGTTGCGGCTGCGATTTTATCCGTATCGCGGGTAATCAATGAAGGATTCGTTGCCATATTTTGCTGGTTGAAAGAAGTAGTTTGTCTTCAGTTTGAACAACAATAGACTACTTTAAATTAATTCGCTGATGTTACTTTCGCCGGACGATTTGCATCGTTCTGCTTTTGCTGTAACTCTTTTATTTCTTTTTCAAGTTTATCGAGCCGTTCAATTTCTTTCTGACTCGTTTCAAACATTTTTTCCGATTGGCGGAGGTTAGCGCTTTTCGGGAATTTATCAGTCAGCTCCTGATGATAAGTCAGCACATCCTTGTAGCGTTCTTTCTGCTTGGTTTCCATACTGTTCTGTGCGTACTGAAACTGGGCATCAACTTTAAGATACGCTAATTCTTCGTTAAACTCCGAATCCGGAAATTCCTTCTGAAAGTTGTTAATCGCCACAACGGATGACTTCAGTGACGAAATGTTGAACGAACTTGTTTTATAATACAATTTGGCCCGTTCGTAGGCTTTCGTTTCCAGCTTTTTACGGAGATCACCAATCATTTTGGTGCAGTCATCACGGTATTTACTCTCAGGATATGCATTCACAAAATCCTGAAGCGAAGCCATTGCCACTAAGGTATTCGACTGATCCAGGTTGTATTTGGGCGTATCCTTATACAGCGACAAGGCGTACATGTACATGGATTCCTGGGCGTAATCACTTCGGGCAAACGTTTCGTAGAACTTCTTGAACAGGGTAGCACTTACGGCGTATAACTGTTGATGATACTGTGTGTACGCATAATAGAACTGAGACATTTCCTGTTCCGAACTACCACGCAGGCGGGGAATTAATTCTTCAAAAAGCACCCCTGCCTTATACCAGTCTCCCTTTTTGTAATACTCGAGTGCCGCTTTGTCATCAGTACCGTGCTTCTGTAACTTTGAGAAAGGGCTACATGCGCTGAAAAGCACCGCTAAAACTAACCCACAAAAAAATCCGACGATTCGGCGTTGTTGCATATGGCCGCAAAGATAATAAAAAATAAAATAAGCCGCTGAGCGATCCGACGCTTCGGCGGCTACTTGTAAAAACGTTTGGACAGAAGGATTAGTGCCTGTTCGGAGTAGTCAACAGGTGTACAAACTGCTTTTTTAAGATTTTTTAAAACTTAGTTCAGCAAAACCGGACTACTGACGGCGAATCAGTAATTTCTTCGTTGCAACAGCTCTGCCGTCAAGCATCAGCTGATAGCAGTACATGCCGCTGGCCAGTGAATGCGTATTAATACGGATCCGGCGGTCGTTCTGATCGAGCGTATATTCGGCAACCGGTGTAAAGAGAATACTCAGAATGACCAGTTTGGCATCACCGCCCGGAGTCATGAACTGGTAATCGATATCAACGTAGTCGTTGACAGCCGGATTCGGATAGGCATTTGACACAACAAGACGGTCGCTGACATACAACTTATTCTCGTTCTTGTCGGCGCGGAGATTTTCGTTTTCTTCTTTAGCTGAAACCCGCGCTTCGGATGCCTGCGACGCCTGAACTTCAGTCATGGCCGTACGGGGAGCCGTACCGGTTGAGGACGTAAGTTTGAAGCGGTTCAACGGGCTGGATAATGTGCGGTTCAGCGTAGGGGCACCGGAAAACAGGGATGTAGTCCCTCCGGGTGCTGTTGCCTTCAGCGTGATTGGCTTAGCGGCAGATGTTGAACGACCCATCTCCAGGCGACTCTTCGTCTGCGCCTGCAGCGAAGTCGTGGCCATGAGCAGTAAGCCGGTCAAACATCCAATAAAAGGTATATATTGTTTCATCGTTAGTCGAAATCAGGGTATTTTAACGCCACAGTACAAAACTATTTATAATAAAGAGAATTGCAACGCGTTACAATGTGAAAAATTGTTAAATGGTACTTAAAATTACTGTTTCTTTTTCGTTAGAACAGAATTCAGGGCGGATGGTTTAGTCAGTGGTCCGCTTTTTTTGTTAATGGCCGGTTTCCTTGGTTGAACGGTAATCTGATGAGTCAGCACGGTTGTTTTGTCGGGTCTGTCTTCTTTCCGCCAAAGAAATCCTTCCAGTACTTTCTTATCTTCATTCATTTCAACCGGAGGTACAAACTGGGCATCCGGCTGCCCGTAGAAACGGATTTTCTGCACTTTACTTTTCTCGTCAAATTCCAGGTTCATGCGGCTGCATTCTACATGGTTCAATCCGACAAGCTTATTCTTTTCATCAACGGCAAAGTAAATACTCTGTCCGTTTCCTTCCACAATTACCCGGTCCAGTACGGTCCGGTTCACGGTTGTTGTTGAACCTGGTTTCTCCGGTTTTACCTTTGCATTTCCTTTAGCCACCGTCTGACTGGCCGGTGGCTCCGTTGAAACAGTATCGGTAACTGACCGGAAATAGGCCGTAATACTGCGGCCTTTAACCTGATTAAAGTTCTTCAGCGTATCCTGCGCAATAACGAAGGATCTTGTGCGTAACAGCATCCGGTCGATCCGGTTGTTTTTCATTTTTGCCGTCATGGAATCGGCTTCCATCTGATAGTTCTGACTCCATACAATCGGCTTTTTGTAAAAGTAAATCGTGGAATCAGCTACGTCGTAAACCAATGAATCACACCGGCTTTGCAGGTCTGATTTATAGACAATTACATTTTTCTGGCCAATTAGTTTCTTCGGCTTTTTCGGTTCGTCTTTTCCTGTACCATCGTTAAGACGAGCCGAATCCGATTTTGTAACAGCCGGCGCATCAAATGCAAACAGAGTATCAGCCCGCATGAATAATGTATCCTGACTAACCACACTGCGTACCACGGCATGGCCGGTTACCCGCGAGACCCCTGCCTTACCGTTGTATCGTCCGTGATCACCGGTAATCACCGTTTTGTCTTCTTTCGAGACCAGCACCACGTTGCCTTTGGCAATGCCTAATTCAGTGGTGTTATCGTAAAAAAGCGTATCACCGGTCAGCGTGTATTTCGGCATTTCAACGGTCGTACGCTTTTGAAAATTAGACACACGCGTGGCCGTGTTATATTCTCCTTCCTTAGCAAAAATTGTACCGTCCTTGTTCACAATTTTGGTTGGTCCGCGGAAGGTAGCGATCCGGCTCAGGGAATTGTAAACCAGCGAGTCGTTGGATAATGTTCCTTTCGGCCCGACCAGTTTTACGTTTTTATAAAATCTGAACTGCTTGATGCGGGTATCATAAAAACCTTCATTGCTGGTCAGCACGTTTTCGCGGTCAACAATCCGCCCTTTAACCGGATAATGGGCGATGCCGTTCACCATGTCATAATCCAGTTTGGTGGTTGTCAGGGTCATTTTGCGATCCCGCATCGTGATGCGCCCCCGCAAATTTGCCTGACGGGTATTTCCATAATAGAACATGGTATCGCCTTTAATGGAAATGGTATCACCCTGAACAATCCGTACGTTACCGTATGCTTCAATTACGTTGGTTGTCACATTCTGGATGGCCAGGTCGCAAAACATTAATACGCCTTTATGCCGTAACTTTACGTGATTAACCAACCGGCGGACGACCCCGTCAGGGTTGTTCAGAACAACCAGGCTGTCAGGCGGCGGAGACAAAAGCTCAACCTTTTCCGTGTTTCCGGATGGAGCGCTCCCCGGCCGGCCCTGCTGCGCCTGAGCGAGCACCGGCCAGACAATGGCCAGCCACAGAACCACGTTTATGATAAGGACTCTGTTTTTATGAAAAACGTTGCAGTGCATAGTAAAAAAGATGCGCGAACAGCCGGTGTTCGTGCCGGACATACATGCTGTAAACGCACATGAGTATAAAAATGGCTTTAAAAGCGCAAAGTGATCGGTTAAAAACAAACGACAAAGATAGGCTGTCCCGGGCAGACACTGGTATGCAGGACCGCTTTTTAAACTTTGTTAACGATGAATGGGGGCTTGGCGATACATCCGCTAAGCAATCCGTCCGGGTATTGTTAACGGTCAGCGGCGGAATTGATTCTGTGGTACTCACACACCTGTGTGTGCAGGCAGCCCTGAACGTCTCCGTTGCACACGTCAACTTCGGGCTTCGGGGCGAAGAGTCCGACGGCGATGAGGCTTTTGTCCGCACGCTGGCTGCACGATACGGGATACCTGTTTACGTAACCCGGTTTGAAACCGCAGCAGAAGCTGCCAAAACCGGTGAGTCGGTGCAGATGGTTGCCAGACGGTTACGGTATGCCTGGTTTCATCAGCTGCAACAACAAGATGGCTTTACCTACATTGCGACGGCACACCATCAGAACGATGTGCTGGAAACCACGCTGCTGAACCTGGCACGCGGTACAGGTATTGCGGGGCTGCGGGGTTTGCCCAGACAAAACGGAGTGATCATCCGGCCGCTATGGTTTGCAACGCGTGCCGAAGTCGAAGACTACGCCGTACAGCAGGGGCTGATCTGGCGGGAGGACAGCTCAAACAAGGATGATAAATACCTGCGCAACCAGATCAGACATCATGTTGTACCCGGGCTTGAGGCACTGAATGCTAATTTCTGGGGAACGTTTCGGCGCACAATTAACCGGTTGCAGGCTTCCGAAACAATATTGGCTGGTGAACTGAACAGAAGCTGGGAATGGGTTACAGATTATTCATCTTCAGAGCAGATTGTTATCAATAAAGCTAAACTTGGCACGCTCCTTGAACCAACCTTCCGGTTGGCTGAATGGCTGCGACCATTTGGGTTTGTGCCTGATCAGATCAGGCAGCTCGCGGGCTGCCTGACGGCTGAACCGGGGCAGTGTTTTGAAACGGCAACCCACCGGCTATGGCATCAGAAAGAAAGCCTGCTGCTGGTGCCGAAAACGGTGCTGCCGGCTGCCACGCAAAGCTGGCCGTCGTGGCCGGCCGGTAGGGTAGAAATAGCCGGTCTGGGCGCCCTTGATTTTTCAGCAGAAGCAGTGCGTGATAATTATAAATTCTCTGCTGATCAGCGTGTTGACTGTCTGGATGCAGACCGGTTGGCCGGCGATGTTGTTGTTCGGCCGTGGCAGCAGGGGGATACATTCCGGCCGATCGGGATGAAGGGAAAGAAACTGGTTAGTGATTTTCTGAATGAACAAAAGGTCCCGCAGCCCGAACGGGCAACAGTGTATGTGCTTCTGGTTGGGGGAGTGATTGTCTGGGTGATTGGCTACCGCATTGCCGATAGCGTAAAACTAACGCCAACAACGCGCAAGTGTCTGGTAATTAAATTGTTATGAGAGTTTCTTGGTAGATATGAACTGATTTGCAGGTGTTTAGATAATATTCTTGTTCTTTTTTCGCCTGAGAATTTTTTTTGGCATTCAATTTGATAGTAACACGGTAGCCCATAATACATTAATTCAACAGTATTCTCTCAGACCATGAATCGATTTGTACGAACGCTGCTGTTGGCCGGGCTGGTCCTCTGGTGTTTCACTGCGCAGGCTCAGAGCACACGATTACGAGCGGCTAACAAACAATTTGAAAACATGAGCTATGTCAGCGCAGTGCGGATGTACGAGGAGTTTTTGCGGGCAGACCGCAAAAAGGATGCGGCAGAGACCCGTGAGGCACTGATTAAGCTAGGCTTTTCATACCGGAAACTACAGGACAGCCGGAACGCAGAGCGCGTTTATGCCGAGCTGGTTAAGGATAACAGTGACCTCGACAGTGAGATCTATCTCTACTATGCTCAGTCACTGGCTTCTAACGGCAAATACCGCGATGCTCAGAAAATGTACAGCAAGTATGGCGAAAAGCAAGGCGAAGACCTACGCGGTCGTCGGTTTACGGTTTCGTACATGGATATGAATCGTTTTTACCAGGATTCATCATCCTATCGCTTGTCCAGTCTGCCGATCAACTCACGCCAGGCCGATTTCAGCCCGATGTACTACAAGGGAGGGTTAGTATTTGTATCGGCCCGAGACGAATCAGGGGCGATCAAGCGGGTGTTCAACTGGAACCAGACACCATTCCTGGACCTGTACTTCCACGCGGATACGAACCAGTTGCGTACAGCAGCCCCCGAAGTTGCCCGTGCCACAAATACAGCACAGGTAGGCGGTAGTGCACCCGCTGAACAGGCTGCTGAAACAAATGCATCACCGGATAAAGGCGTCACGAAAGCCGAAATTTTCAGCCGTACGCTGAATACAAAATACCACGAAGGTCCGATGACCTTTACGCGTGATCAGACAACGATTGTTTTTACACGGAACAACGCCAGTAAAGGGAAATCAGGGAAAAGCTCTGACGGTGTCCGGAAACTGAAACTATACATTGCGAACGAAAAGAACGGCAAGTGGATGTCGGCTAAGGAAGTACCGTTCAACAGCAATGAATATTCTGTAGGTCACCCTGCTTTTTCGCCGGATGACAGCAAACTGTATTTTGTGTCGGATATGCCCGGCGGTTACGGCGGTACGGACATCTACGTGGTGGAGTACAACAACGGCCAATGGGGAACGCCGGTAAACCTGGGGAAAGACATCAATACCGAGGGCAACGAAATGTTCCCGTACGTCGATGGAAACGGCAACATTTATTTTGCCTCTGACGGTCACGAAGGTCTTGGCGGGCTGGATATCTTCTTTGCGGAACTGAAAGACGGTGTCGCTTATAAAGGGGTTGATAATCTTGGTGCGCCGATCAACTCCGAAAAAGATGACTTTGGTTTAATTACGGATAAGAGCCGTACAACCGGTTTTTTCAGCAGTAACCGGAAAAAAGGCATCAGCGACGACGATATTTACAGCTTCCGCCGTTCGTGCAAGCAGCTCAACCTGATTGTTTACGACAAGAAGACACAGCAGCCGCTGGAAGGTGCCGATGTCCGGATTGTCCGGAACGGGGTGAATCAGGACCTGCTGGTAACCAACGCACGCGGCGCAACACAGATGTGTCTGGACGCCAATACCGAATATGAATTCAAGGCGGTGAAAGAAGGGTATGCCCTTAACAGTGCCCGGTATTCAACCCTGACGCAGTCGCCAGCTCCGGTCATCAATATCTCGATTTACCTCGACCGGAGTGAAAATACCATTGTGAAAGGGGTTGTAAAGCGTGAGGTGGACGATAAACCGGCTTCCGGTGTAAAAGTGACCCTGCGTAACGAAAAAGACAAGTCGGAGCGTACGATTGAAACCGGACCGGATGGCGGCTATGAGTTTGACATGAAGCCCGGAGCTCCGTATTCAATCAGTACAAAAAAGGACAAATACACCAGCCGTACCAAGCAGCTGAAGACAAAGTCGCCGCAGGTAGTGACCGATACCCTTGGCTTATACGGTGAAGGCGATGTCTACGAACTGAAAAACATTTATTACGACCTGAATAAATTCTTTATTCGCCCGGATGCGGCCCGCGAGCTGGATCACGTTGTGGCCCTGCTGAAGGAATATCCGACGATGAAGATTGAACTGCGGTCGCATACCGATGCACGGGCAAGTGATACGTACAATATGCGGCTCTCTGAGAACCGTGCCCGCGCCGCGCTGGATTACATGGTATCAAAAGGAGTGAGCCCGAAACGCTTGACCGCAAGAGGGTTCGGCGAAAGTGAACTGGTCAATGATTGCGGCGATGGGGTTGAATGCTCCGAAGCAGATCATCAGGCAAACCGGCGGACTGAATTTAAAATTCTCGCGGTTCAGTAAACGGACTATAACCACATAACAGAAAGGCGTAAATGGGCTGGCTCATTTGCGCCTTTCTGTGTTTATATGCTGCTTTTATGAGTTTACAAACCCGCATTTTTACGGGCAGATCAGGTGGATTATAGAGTCGAATATCAGGTTTGTTAATGGGATACACCTTAATATGTATCTATTTTTGCCGGTTATTCAATTCCTGACCGCATGATAACGTTTACGGTAAGTGTTGCAGCATCTGTTTTACATTAGCTTATAAGTAGTTGATTTTCTGCTTTAAATTAAATTGTCCACCCGATTGTCTACCCCCGGAATTAGGAGAGACCGGGCGGGTGGTACTAGATTAGTACCGGAAAGTCAACACAGAGGTAACTACGTTTATGGAAACAGAAGTTATGTGGTTAAATATGTTACGGATGGTTCAGTTTGCTGTCCGGTTTGGCGTATTCGCCTGTATAATGGCTATTCCGTTGGAGGAATCCGGGGGGCATTCGTATCAGGAAAGCTCTGAGCCGGTACCGGTAACTACGGATATGGCTTTTCAGGACGCAGACAGCCTGTTCGGGCTGCATCCGGAAACCGGTGAAGGGACTGATATGGCTGACCGCAGTGATGTTCTGGTGAGCTACTCCGGCTACAGACCGGAAAAATAAAGGCCATAGCAAACGCGGATACACCTGTTTGCTATGGCCTGCATCGGAAGGCGGACCTTTACTGTCTGTTCAATTCAGCCCATTGTCGGCAGGGCGGCCAGCAGGTAAAAACAGACGAGCAGTAGTTTTTTGAAAAGATCGGTTTTCATGCGCCGTAAATCAGAAAACAGTAAAAATCAGAAAGCCTGAAAGAAAACCTCCGTTGCTGAAGTGTGCTGTAAATCAATGTTGTATAGTTTTTTCATTATGAAACCGTGCTCGATCAGGAAGCGTAAACCGTATTTACGGACCATGCCATGGTTAGGCAACACCGGGCTTTCTACATGCCGGATGGCGTAATTCGAAAAATACCGGCCAACGTCTGTTGGGTCGATGCTGAACGGAGGCGTTGCCATTGTCGGTGCATATTCAAGGGTATTCAGGAAATAGGTCGTCCCCGGCTTCGTCAGCTCTTCCAGCTTTTGAAGATAATGCATGCGCATAGGGCAGGGAAGTGCAACTAAAGACGCGCGGTCGTATACCAGATCAATGTTACCCAAAGCCTTCGGGGTCAGCGCAAAGAAATCACCACAAATGATGGTCAGATTACCGGACACAAACCGGTTGCCGCAACGCTGGTACGGAATGTCATTTTCCTGGAAAAACTGCAGGACGGCCTTTTCAACCAGTTCGACGCCAATCACCTTTCCGGCAAACTTACTGAAATACATCAGATCAAGTGTTTTACCACATAAAGGGACCAGTACAGTTTGACCGGCTAACGTTGCCGGGGGAAGGTGCTGTAACAGATAAGGATGGACATCCCGACGGTGGAAACTTGTGTAGTGACCTTCTGATTCCCATGATTTAACCCAGAATTGTGCTTCCATTAGTGCGTTGCGAATTGATTAAGAGTAGTTATTTCGATAGCACAAAGGTCTTATGAATCAGGGAGTTCGTTGTCAGGATAAGTACGGGATTTTAAAAACAGGGATTTCTACGTATGTAGGCTTGAGAAAAGTCCGGATAATAGCTCTTGAAACATGGCATGGCTGCATATGTAAATTACCTTGAAATACTACAGCTGAAAAGTGATATAGTGTCTATAGGCATATTACATACTTATGAAAACAGATTAGAATTGATTGACCATGCATCAGAATGTTAAAATGTGGCAAAAAAGGGTTAGTTTGGTCAGACATTAAAAGTCCACATTTAACTACTGATTTAACGTTTATGAAACGCTATCGCTACACAAAATACATTCACAGGTTAACCATTTTTGCCTCCAAAGGCCTTTTGTCATTTACAAGAAATACCTTTCTCCTATGCGTTTTAGCTTTTTCCGTCATAGAAGGATACAGTCAGACAAGGCGGTATGTAAAATCTGACGGCACCGGCGACGGCAGCAGCTGGGAACAGGCAAGCGGCGATTTACAGGCTATGATCAATGCCAGCCATGCAGGTGATGTAGTATGGGTTGCAACGGGTGTCTATAAGCCAACGACAACAACCGACAGAACTATCAGTTTCAGCCTGAAAGATAGTGTAGCCGTCTACGGCGGATTTACCGGAAATGAACGTACACTTTCTGAACGCCCCGCAATAAACTTTATAGCTCAGGCAAATTCTATTTTAAGCGGTGATATCGGGGTGCCGAATGTAGACGGGGACAATAGCTTTCAGGTTTTTAATCAAAACCGCTCATTATCCCGGAAGACAATTCTGGATGGCTTTGTCATTACTGCCGGGAATGCAAACGTTCTTAATGGTTTTGATAAGGGAGGGGCAGTTAGGTTAACTATACGTGATCATGATATTTATGAACCTGTTTTTAGAAACTGCTTTTTTACCGGTAATCAGGCAGTGAACTATGGCGGTGTCATTGGTTTTAGTTTTGAATTAAACAAACCTGAAAGTAAACATAGCGTCCTGTTTGAGAACTGTCGTTTTGATAACAATAGTGCTGAAAAAGGTGGCGCGATAGGGGGACGTATCTGGAACGGAATTTGTGAAATTCAGTTCATAAACTGTGAATTCACAGATAACTCAGCTAGTTATGGCGGAGCTATGTTTTTTGATATAAAATATGGCTGTAATTTACTGCAAAGCTTTAATAAGTGTGTTTTTAAAAACAATATTGCGTCAGTAAGCGGCGGGGCTATTTACAATGACTCAGGGGTAAGTGTCTATAAACCAGTATTTAATGCCTGCTATTTCTACAATAACGTTGCCTATGATTCAGGAGGAGCCATAGCTACTGCGATGGAGTTTAGTGTAAATGGTATACAGGTTATTAATTCATCATTTCAAAACAATTATGCCCTGAATGTGGGTGGTGTATATTGGGGCGAAAATACAACTGATCAGTTAATAATTCCACCGTTGCTGCCACAGTTTATCAATTCATCTTTTCAGAATAACTTTACCATTGCCGGTAAGGGCAGTGTCATCTATTGCACGGGGAATTTTAATAAGCCACTGCTGTCGAATTGTATCCTGTGGAATAATGGAGGTGCCGAAACGTTTGGTGTAAAAAACGGCAGTCGTATTGATGTCAATTATTCGTTGGTAGAGCCTGCCGTAACAAATTTTTCAGGCGATTCAACCGTAATCGTCACTACCACCTCACCGTTTGAGTCAATTAGTTCTGTAAAGTTGAAAAAAGGATCCGAAGCAATTGATACGGCTAATCCGGAAACAAGCACCGCACTTGTCGGGATTACAGATTATGCCGGTAACCCCAGATTCATCAACGGGAGCCTGGATATGGGGGCTTCTGAGTATCAGGGACCACTGGAAATATTTACGATCAGAGACGGCGAATGGACAAATCCGGCAGTATGGTCGGTAAAACGTTTACCCAAAAAGGGAGAACGGGTATGGCTAAAACACAAAGTAACGATTCCGACAAACTTCCGCTCAACATCCGGAATTGTCAGGTATAATCCGGAAAGTCAACTCATTTTCAGGGACAATGCCCGCTTGCTGATCAGCAATTAACATATTGTCGGCCAGTACATAACCGGCCGACACACATACGAGGTTGCCTTAAATCACCGTCCCGCCATCGGCATAGAACAAGCTGCCGGTGCAGTACGATGAGGCTCCGGAGGCCAGAAACAGGGCCAGCGGGCTGATTTCGTCGGTGGTACCCATCCGTGCAATCGGCAGCCGTTTCGTAAAATGGCTCAGAATCCTGTCGTCCTGCCAGAGCGCCTGCGAAAACTTCGTTTTGATCAGTCCCGGACAGATCGCGTTTACCCGGATGCCGTCGGGCCCCCATTCTTTCGCCAGTACCTTCGTCAGCATATTGAGGGACGCCTTGCTGACGCTGTACATACCGAGGCCCGGATCAGGGGTGTGCCCGGCAATGCTGCTCATCATAATGATGCTGCCGCCGCCGCGCTGTTTCATAATCGGGTGTACCAGCTTACTCAGTTCAAACGGAGCTTTTACATTGGCCTGCATGATTTTGTCGAACGCTGATCCGTCGCAGTCGAGCGATGGACCGAAAACGGGGTTCGAAGCGGCGTTGTTGACCAGAATGTCGATACCGCCGTAAACCGCAACGGTTTTGTCGACGAGCGCTTTTAGCTGATCCATATCGCCGACATGGGCGGCAATACCGGTTGCGTCGCCGCCGTGAGTCATAATGTCGGCGGCCAGGGCATCGCAGGCGTCCTGCTTACGGCTGCTGACGACCACTTTCGCACCGAACTGCGCAAACGTGCGGGCCATATCCTCGCCGATGCCTTTGCTGGCGCCCGTGATAACAGCCACTTTTCCGGTTAAATCAAACATCTTTTTTTCGGGTGATGTCAAGGGTTGTGTTTCCATGTAAGGGAAATGCGTTTACCTGCAAACTATCATATAAATCGGCGAATTCAAAGAAGAGCGGCTAATCCCGATAGCAGATAGAGCATTAACAATTCTGTTAACAAAATAACCGGCAATAAAGCGGCCGGCGGATAGTTGGTATAGAAGTTGATACCTGAAATTTTACCTAATTTCGTCAATTCAACCTGGCCATGTGCCTACACTAGCCCTTTATGAACGGAAAAATACCTGATCTGCCTCCCTTCGTCAGCTCCTGGAAACAACTCTATGCCATCGTTATCGGGGCGCTTCTTGTTGAAATCGTTTTGTTTTACTACCTAATGATTAGCTTTTCATGAGCGGACTGGATTGGGGCATACTTATCGTAACATTAGCCAGTATTATCTTTTACGGTCTGTACCGGAGCCGCGGAAACCGCAATATGGACGATTATCTGCTGGCCGGACAGTCGTTACCCTGGTACCACGTGTGCCTGTCGGTGATGGCTACGCAGGCCAGCGCCGTCACGTTTTTGTCTGCCCCCGGGCAGGGCTATGCCGACGGCATGCGGTTTGTGCAGTTCTACTTCGGATTGCCGCTGGCAATGGTGGTGCTGTCAGTAACCTTTGTGCCGATGTTTCACCGGCTTCGGGTCTTTACCGCCTATGAATACCTTGAGGAACGCTTCGATGGCCGTGTCCGGATTCTGACGTCACTGCTGTTTCTACTGCAAAGGGGGCTATCGACGGGGCTTTCGATTTATGCACCGGCTATCATCCTCTCGACCATTTTAGGCTGGAACATCTACTGGACGAACCTCATTATGGGCGGTCTGGTACTGATCTACACCGTTACGGGCGGCACAAAAGCCATCTCCTACACGCACATTCAGCAGATGCTTATTGTGACGCTGGCGATGGGGCTGGCAGGCTACATGACCGTACACCTGCTGCCGGAAAGTGTCGGCTTTACCGATGCCCTGAAGGTTGCCGGCAAGGCGGGCCGGATGAACCTGATCGACCTAAAATTTGATCCCAGCAGTCGCTACAATGTGTGGTCGGGACTGATCGGGGGCTTTTTTCTCCAGCTGTCTTACTTCGGAACCGACCAGTCGCAGGTAGGACGCTATCTGACCGGGCAGTCGGTCGGGCAAAGCCGTCTGGGTCTGCTGATGAATGGTCTGCTGAAAGTGCCGATGCAGTTTCTGATTCTGCTGGTTGGGGTACTGGTGTTCAGCTACTACCAGTTCCATGAGTCGCCGATCTTCTTTAACAAGCAGGAAACCGATAAGCTGAAAAACAGCCAGTATGCCACGCAATACCAGCTGCTCGAAATCAGGCATCAGTTACTGGCTAAGGAACGGCAGAAAAATGTGGTGATGCTGGAATCGGCTATGGATGCGGATAACGACGAAGCCGTGGCTGAAGCCAAAAAGAGTATGGAGGAGACCGACGTGGCCATGAAGGAAATAAAAGCCGGCGTGGTTGACCTGATCAAAAAGAATAACCCGGCGGCCGATACCAGCGATGTCAACTACGTCTTTCTGCGGTTTGTGCTCGATTATCTGCCCCACGGCCTGATCGGCTTATTAATCGCGGTCATTTTCAGTGCATCAATGGGGTCAATCGCAGCGGCGTATAATTCACTGGCATCTACCTCAATCATTGACATTTATAAACGCCGGATGCATACCACCGGCGATGACCGGCATTACCTCAGTGCCTCTAAATGGGCAACCGTCGGCTGGGGTATCTTCTGTATCATTGTCGCGCAGTTTGCCAACCGATTCGGCAGTATGATTGAGGCGGTAAATATCCTTGGCTCCCTGTTCTACGGCGTTATCCTCGGGATTTTCGTCGTGGCCTTTTACATGAAAAGTATCGGCGGCAAGGCAACCTTCTGGGCGGCCATTATCGGCGAAATTCTGGTTGTCTACTGCTATATGATTGACCTGACCGCCTTCCTGTGGCTGAATGTGATTGGCTGTGTGCTGGTCATGGGCATCGCCTGGTTACTCCAGCGCGTGTTCCGCTCCTGAATAAAAAAAGCGCCCCGGCCATTGGCCGGGGCGCTTTCGCAATATACCTATCCGTTATTTTTTCTTTGGTTTGCCTTTGATCGCTGTCGGTGCAGGGAGCTTTGCCTGATACTCTGTTACGGCTTTAGCAATGGCATCTTTGAAGAACGGGAATGCACCGTCGTTGGTGCTTTCGCCGATGCTCAGCGCTTTCTGCGCAATAGGCAGTGCTTCTGTGAATTTTCCCATTTTCGCCAGAATCTGCGACTTAATCCACAGGTTACGGTACGTTTCTTTCAGCCCGATTGACTTATCTGCCCATGCCAGTGCCTGGTCGAGTTTAGTGCCTTTCGACAGGTTATAGTTGGCGGCCGCCTGTAATACGGCTGCGTCTTCCGGTTTATCGGCAACGGCCTTCATCACGTTTGCGGCTGCGTTGGCGTTTACATCAACGTACATTTTCGCCGTTGCTTTCGCCGGACCAAACATAATGTTCATATTGGCCGTGCTGTCGGTCAGGTCGCTGAAGCTGATCGTGAACGTCTCGTGGTTGCTGCCGGTCGTTGGCTTCACGTTTACGCGCAGGGCGTCTTCTTCCTGCTTGTAGCTGTCTTCCGTTACGCTCAGGTTCTTGTTGAAGATGATGGTCCACTCGCTGGCATTCGGGATCGACATGATCGAGTACGTACCGGCGGCCAGTTTCTGGCCTTCTACCACAACGTCAGTTGTTGCCTGGAACGTTGTCGCCCCGTTGGCGCCCGTGCGCCATACTTTGCCGGCGGGTACAAATGAACCGGTAAACGGTGTCCGGCCTTTCAGGCTCGGGCGCGAATATTTCACCGTAAAATCAGTAGTACCGACGGTCTGGATAATCGTTGCGCCGGGGCTTGGCTGAGGGAGACGGATCTGAGCAGTAGCCAGTTGCGCGACAAGGCACAGGGCAACCGCGTTCAGGATAACTTTACGCATTGGAGCTGGTTGTTTAGGGATTGTTAAATGTGGGGGCGAAATTGCGGCTTTTTACCCAGAAAAAATATACCCGATAGACTTTTGACCATTGTGTTTTTGTTAACGGCTTGTTAACGGAGTCTCCGGGTTCGTACGTAAAACTCATGCATCGCGAACCATTGCTGACGCTGCTGCGTCAATATGAGCCGTTTGACGAAAATGAACGGGCTATGTGGCAGGAAACCCTGTCGTTTGTGGAACAACAGCCGGATTGCTTTGAACGCTCCCTGCTCATCGGGCATGTTACAGGCTCGGCCTGGATTGTCTCGCCCGACCGTAGTCAGGCTGTGCTGATTCATCACCGGAAACTGGACCGCTGGTTTCAGCCGGGCGGTCACTGCGACGGCGATCCGGATGTGGCAGCCGTGGCCATGAAAGAAGCAGAAGAAGAAACCGGCCTGCGGTCAATCCGGCTGGTGTCGCCGGACATTTTTGACATCGATGTGCACCCGATACCGGCGAAAGGGGAGATACCTGCACACCTGCACTACGATATCCGGTTCCTGCTCGAAGCAAACCCCGATGAAGCCTTTGAACACTCCGAAGAAACCAATGATATCCAGTGGGTGAAAGTTGACGTTATGGCTGACTTTACGGATTCGGAATCCATTTTACGCATGATTCGTAAGAAAAATAACTAAAACTATAAATATAGTAGCTGTTTTTATGGTTAATATTGTATAAACGTGCTTTTGCACGCTGTACAACAAAACCATAGAAAATATGAATCATGTCATCAGCAACGTGCCGTCTGACCGGCGGCGGGGGCTGTTGTATGCATTGATTCTGGGACTGATCGCAGCAGGGCCGGCCGTATCGCAGGACGCAAAACTGAAGCGTGATGTTACGTACTCAACGCATAACTACAAGCACCCGAACAAGGCGCAGGTTGCCCGTAAATGGGAACAAAGCCCGAGTGTCAGAACCTCGGATTTTGCCGGACGGGAGGTCGTAACCGGCGATTACAAGAAGCCGGCCACCATCATTACCCAACAGCCGACGCCGCAGCTTGCCTTTGAGGTGAAGCCGGAACGGGAAATAAACCGCAACTACAAAGCAGCGATGGCTACTCAGTTTGCGGACCGGAAGAAGAAAGCCGAAAGGCAGTCAAACGAACCGGTGCCGGCCGACGGCGGAAATTAAACAATGGTTTCGGGATTGATCCGGTCATTATACAGCCGGAACGATTCTTCATCAAAGCACACAAAGATGACTTCGGTCAGCGAAGTATCATTTTGCAGAAAGCCTGTGACGGTCGAAATAGCGACATCGCAGGCTTTTTCTTTTGGATAGCCGTAAATGCCGGTACTGATGCCAGGAAAGGCTACCGTCTCCAGTGCCTTTTCTGACGCGATTGCCAGCGACCGGTAATAGCAGCCTGCCAGCAGTTTTGACTCCTCGTGATGCCCGCCGCGCCAGACCGGCCCGACCGTGTGGATGACATAGGCGGCCGGTAACCGGTAGCCTTTGGTTAGTTTAGCGTCGCCGGTTTTACAGCCGTGCAGCAACCGGCATTCGTGCAGCAGTTCGGGGCCTGCCGCGCGGTGAATGGCACCGTCTACACCACCCCCGCCCAACAGGCTTGAGTTAGCCGCATTCACAATCGCATCGGCATGGACGTTGGTAATATCGCCGGTAATAACGGTCAGACGGGTTTTGTTAATCAGCATATAATGAGATAATTAATAACTTTTACGAGCGGTTTTACAAACTTTTACAATTGTTTACCCCCATTCAGAAAGCGGGAAGATACATTTGCTGTCTCACGAAAATCATACAACAACATGAACACAGTAACGTATTTTTTCTCCCTGGCTCTTTATTATCTGGCCAGTTTGAACAGTAGTCCCGATACAAACCGGTTTCAGCATTGCGCGGCTGCCTTTCTGGGTTCGGGCATGATTGTGAATGAGTATACGCCATCGGGTAAATGTTCGGTACGGATGAATGCCACCGGCGACCTCTCGGTACAGACTGTTGATCTGGGCCGGAATTATGCCAAAGCCGTTGAGCCGATTGCCTTCCGGGTCGCTATCCGCGATAAGGATACGAAAACCCTGCTTAGTTTTTCAGGGGATGCTGTGAAAAAGATGCCGGTTGAAAAAATACTGGCCCGCTGCAAAAAAGGGGATGCCATTATCCTGATGACAACTGACGAAACATACGCTTTACCTCATAACGAAATCCTGGTACAATGAAAACGACTGTTCTTACTTTCGCACTCTTTCTGACTATATCTGCCGCCGCCATGGCGCAATCGGCCAGCTTTTTCAGTAATTCGATTCAGTTGAACGGCTACCCGCTGGATTACAGTAACTTTACCCTGCTTTCGCGCGGCATTATGACCCTTGTTGATCAGGGCAATAGCTCTGAAAAGGGTAAACAAGTGCCCTTTCGTGTGTACCTGCGCCGGAAAGGTGTCGTGATTACCGAAGGCGGTATGAGCGATAAAACTGAATACCGGAACATACCGATTCACCAGATTCTGGCAAAGGCACTTCCCGGCGATGAACTGGTTATTGATCCGTTATACCGGACCGACCGCATCAACCGGCAGGTCATTACCCTGCGGATGTTTGCCTGGCTGCTGTTTCGCGGTGTACGTGGCGATGGCTGTTAAAATCGTCAATTCTTTGTACCTTCCCGAACCGGAATTCCGGTTCGGGAAGGTTTTGTTCGTATGAGTACATCGGCATTCAGTACATACAGGAATACGCTGCTAATCATTGCCGTATTTATCATCGGCGGGCTGTTTGTGCAGTTTGCCGGTTCCGGAATCAGTGTGCCCGTTACGGAGCAGCAGGCTTTTGCACAACAGGTTAATCTGGCCATGCGCCGGACGGCCCATCAGCTCCTGACGCTGGCCGGTGACAAGACCACCCGCATCGAAGCGGTTAAGCAGCTGGATAAGGAAACTTTTCAGCTGCGGATGATCCGCAATTTTAATTATGATGAGCTGCCCGCCATTCTGGCTGAATCCCTGAAACGCCAGAACATCAAAGCGGACTATGACGTGGCCGTATTCGACTGTAAGCAGGGCGAGCTGCAGCTGGGCTATTCGTTCCGGTACACGCGCCCGAACGAACCGGTCCCGTGTACCGGCCGGATGCAGGATGCCGGTTGTTACGTCATACAGGTGCGGTTTACACCGTTAAATCCCCCCGCACAACCAGACAATAAGGGGTATGCCATCGGGCTGGCGGGTATACTGACCGCGTTGGCCTATGTGGTTTATAACCGTAAAAAACGGGTTATGCCTGCGGCAGTTCCGGTAGCAGAACAGGTTCCGGAGGCAGTTGCCGGACCGGAGGAGCCGCAATGGCAGTTCTTCGGCGAATCGCGTTTACACACGCTGAATCCGGTTCTGGTAGTTGGTGATGTGCCGTATGAACTGACCTATCGTGAGGTCAAACTCCTGCGGCTGTTTATTGCTCATCCACAACAGGTACTCGACCGCGAGCTGATCCTGAAATCGGTCTGGCAGGATGAGGGTGTAGTTGTCGGGCGGAGCATTGACGTGTTTGTATCGCGTCTGCGTAAGCTGCTGCAGGCCGACCCGACACTGCGGATTGCAGCGGTCCATGGCATTGGGTACCGGTTCGAAATCCGGAACCCGAAGGCGTTCTCTACCGGGGATTTACCTAACTTCGCGGCCTGAATCCGTTTTTCCGGCCACATGGAATACTATCAGCAACTTTTTGACCATACAGACGAGCTGCCAGCCTTATGGGCCGGTCAGGACTTCGAGCAATGTACCTTCCGGAAGCTCGACCTGACCAAGGCTAACCTCTCAGGGGCTAATTTTGTCAACTGCCGTTTTGAGTCCTGCAACCTGACACAGGCAGAGATTAAGCAGACTAAATTACTTGATGTAGCCTTTTCCGGGTCTTCGCTGACCCACGTTGATTTCGGAACGTGCAGCGTCTTTGGTTTCAGCGTCAGTTTCACCGAATGCCAGCTGGACTACACCGTTTTTCTGGACCGGAACATGAAAAAAGCCCGGTTTCAGGAATGCTCGCTTAAGGAAGCGCATTTTTTGCGGTGTGATCTGACCAGTGCGGTTTTCGCAGCCTGTAATCTGGAACTGGCAAAATTCGCCGAAAACAACCTGACGCAGTCCGATTTCTCGACATCGTATAACCTGCGTCTTGATCCGGATAACAACAAGCTGAAAAAAGCCCGTTTCTCGCTCTATAACCTGCCTGGACTACTCACCAAATACGATCTGGTAATCAAGGAATAGCGCTTACGGTTTCAGTAACCGCAGCGTTTGTTTCTGATCACCATTCAGTAATGAGAGGTAATAGATGCCGGTTGGCATACTCATTACCTGGTGCGGCAGCGTAATGGTCATGCGGCTGTCGGGCTTAGCCTGCGAACGCCAGACAGGACGGCCCGCGGCATCCGTCAGGGTCAGGTCAATGGTGGTTTTGCCTGGTGTGGGCCATAAAATGGTGATTGTTCCGTCGCTGCCCACCGGATTCGGGGCAATCGTGAACCGGTCTACCGGCAGGGCCAGCAGTGTAGCCCGGCTGAAGTTCGGGATGCCGTAACCCAGAGAGGCGTCAGGCGTTGCATACTGCGAACCCGATTCGCGGATGATCCGGACAACATCGGTGGCCTTCAGCGTCGGGTTTGCCTGCCAGAAGCCTGCGACAAGCCCCGCCACCAGCGGACCGGAGTAGGAGGTCCCCGAGCCGGCGCCGATAACACCCGTCGGGAGGCCGATAATGGTCCCGAGCCCGAAAGCGGCCACGTCCGGTTTCACCCGCCCGTCGGCCGACGGGCCGAACGAGCTGAAGGCGGCCCGTGCGCCATAGCCATCTACGGCACCGATTGCCAGCACGCCCGCCGCATCCGACGGCGCGCTGATGTACCGCCACGGGTCATTTCCTTCATTGCCGGCCGATACAACGATGACCATGCCGGTTTCCGACGCGATCTGCGCCGCACGGGTAGACAGGGCCGTTTTACCGTTCAGCTGCGCATAGGTGTAGCTGGTTGCGTAATCGTCAAACTGCGTATAGCCCAGGGAAGAGCTCAGGACATCTGCACCGGTACTATCGGCAAATTCGGCGCCGAGGAGCCAGTTTGCTTCTTCAATCTGGGTTTCATACCGGACATCTTCCGTTTCAATCAGCACATAAGAGGCCTTAAAGGCAGCCCCATACAGCAGGCTGTCGGAAGTAGCGGCCAGAATCGACAGCACATGCAGCCCATGGGCATCATCGTCGTAGACATTCAGTTCATTTTCAACAAAATCCTTCGTCGCCACCACGCGGTTGTCGGCAAAGAGCTTATCCAGAAACGGTACGCGGTTGGCATTCCGGAAGCCGGCGTCGAGCAGGGCAATCAGCATGCCTTCGCCCCGATAACCCTGCGCATGCATTTTATCGACACCGATCTGGGTCAGCTGGGTTCGCGACAACCCGTACGGGAGTGCATTTGCGGCCGTGCCCATTTTCCGTTGCTGGGCGTTGCTGGTGACCGCTACCCGCGCATTCGGGTCGGCAGTGAGCGGTTGCGCCCCCGCCAGTGAGCGGTTAAACTCAAGGCCTTTGACAAACGACAGGGCGAGTACCTTTGTCAGCACGGCATCGGTCGCCTCAATCAGGGCCGCATTCATCCAGCGGGACGTATACCGGACTGTGGCACCGGCCTGTTTTAACTGGGTTACATACGACGGATTGACGGGCAGATCACGTTCGGCGACGGCAATGCCTTGCCGCGTCCGGCGGTCAATGGCCCGCTGCGACAAAAACTCCTGCGGCCGGCTGACAGCATACGGGCTGTTGGTTTTATCTTTTAACAAAACAAGGTATTTACGGGAAACGGTGGTTTGGGCTGAGGCCGCAAGGCTGATCAGGCACAAACAAAAAAAAAGTAGTTTATTCTTTCCCATAGTTGATAAGCTGAAAGGTTTGTCGGATACCATAATCAATCTGGTGCCGGCCAATACAATCCGGGGTATCGGTACAAAAAGACAGGTGTATGTTTTGCCGGTAAATCAACCCGATAGCCGGCGCATAAACGGCTAGCTGCCTGTGCTGCCCGACCAGCGTTGAATCGTCCGTTTCCACCACGGTTATTGTTTGCCGGTATGTTTTTCCTAATACGTTAAATGATTCGTGAATGTTGCGTAGAAACGCGGCGTTACGCTGTGGATACGCAAAGTCTGTCTGCCACCGCTGGCCTTCAAAGATAGGAAATGCCAGCACACATCTGGTCACATTACGTTCAATTCTGTACGCTTTTACGTTGGTCCGGTAAGCCGACCAAAGCGAATCGGGTTGCCAGGCGTCTGCTTCACCCGTCCGCCGGTAGCGGTGCAGGCGGTAGGCCACCTCGCCGGTTGCATTCAGGTAAGCCTGGCCGGTGCGTTCTCTGAGCTGATAGCTGGTAATCTGCGGGGGCTGGCTCAGCGAATACCGTTCTTCGGTAACGAGGTAGTCGGCAACGCGGCCGGTTTCCAGCGGGAAGTAAGCAGCATCCGCCGGATAGGCAGCTGTTGGCTCCGTACGGCATGCATGGATACTCCAGACGGAAAGTAACAGCAGGATCGTCATCAGGATAGGGTAGCGGGTTGTTTTCATCGTCATTGAAGGCATGATGCCATAAAGACGACGGGGCCGGTGGTTGGTCATTGTATAGCTGGTAAATCACCGCCCGGCCAGATGGCGCATTGCCAAGTCAATAGAATTACTTTTCCCGGATGTAAAACTTTTTTCCTGAACAAACCGTACATCAAAGGTGAGAATAACCCACGTTGTTGTATGAATAATTTGACGAAGCTAGTTGATTCGCTGGCTCCTGTACGGGAGAAACTGATACATCACCCTGTTTATTCGGCCGTACACGATCTGGACGGTTTACGGGAGTTTGCCAAATACCACGCTTTTGCCGTATGGGATTTTATGTCCCTGCTGAAGGCGTTACAAGCTAAACTGACGTGTGTATCTGTACCCTGGGTGCCGGTCGGGTCAGGACAGGTACGATACCTGATCAATGAAATCGTAGCCGGCGAGGAGAGCGATGAAGCTCCGGCCCTCAATGGCGGAGCACCACGGCGGATGAGCCACTACGAGCTTTATCTGGAAGCGATGGCGCAGATGGAAGCCGACACGGCGCCCATTCAGAAACTGCTGGCCGATATTCAGTCCGGAAAAACAGTACAGGAAGCATTGGCGCTACAGGCTTTACCCGATGGCGCACGCGACTTTGTGTTGTTTACCTTTGCCATCATCGCCACCGGCAAGCCGCATATTATTGCCGCCGCCTTTACATTTGGCCGCGAAGACCTGATTCCGTCGATGTTTATTGAAATTGTCCGGCAGCTCGACGAAACGCATCAGGCTATGCTCGGGACATTCCGTTTTTACCTTGAACGCCACATCGAGCTCGACGGCGACCACCACAGTCACCTGGCCATGCAGATGGTAGAGGAACTGTGCGGCGACGACGAAACAAAGTGGCAGGAAGCCGCTGAGTGGACCATCAAGGCGCTGGAAAAACGCATTACACTTTGGGATGCGGTCGTAGAGCGTGTCAGCGTAGGGGTTTAGATTGCACCTTACGAAAGATTCCCTTAAGTTTACCCCGCTGGCTGGCAGCGGGGTATTTTTTTGCGTTTGACCCGCCTGACCCGGTAAGTCACGATACACGAAAACCGACGGGACGTTATGAACGAGCAACAACCTGAAATCGTAAAGGAATACACAAACGGGGAAATTACGGTGGTCTGGAAACCAGCCACCTGCATTCATTCAAAGCGCTGCTGGACCGAGCTCCGTACCGTTTTTAACCCGAAAGACCGGCCGTGGGTGCACATGGACGGAAGTACGACCGACCGCATTATCGAACAGGTAGACCGCTGCCCGTCGAAAGCCCTGACCTACTACCGTAATGAAACGAGCCAGCCGGAAGCCGATACGCCGGAAGTGACGATCGAAAACATCATCGAGCCGCTGGCCAACGGCCCGTTACTGGTGTATGGCAATCTGCTGGTTAAAAACACCGATGGCACCGAAACCCGCTGCACCGAGGTTACGGCGTTCTGCCGGTGCGGAGGCAGCGCCAACAAACCCTACTGCGACGGTACTCACGTAAAAATCGGCTTCAGCGCCTAAACCGGCGTTGGGGTCGGCCGCCAGGAAAAGGACTTTTCGTCGATTGCCCGCATGGTGCACAGAATTCCGTCGAGGTGGTCGACTTCGTGCTGCAACAGTTCTGACAGGTCATCCGTGAGCGTCCATGACCGGGGCTGCCAGTGTTCATCCATGTAATTGATGGTCACGCTGCGGTGGCGGCGTACTTTGACCAGCAGGTTGGGGAAACTCATGCAGTCGTCCCACAATTCAAACATATCTTCGCTTTCGTCGGAAAATACAGGATTGATAAAAACAACGGGTTTGTCGATGTGCATATAGACAACCCGTTTCATGTACCCCAGTTGCGGAGCCGCAATGGCCCGTCCGGCGTTATATACCTCCCTGAACTCCATAAGTACCTGATGCAGATCGGCCACAATTCGGGCTACTTCCGGTAATTCTGCTTCCGTAACCGGCGTGCAGACTTCATACAGACGCGGGTCTCCCAGTAAAACGAGATCGGATAAGTGCTTCATCGTAAAGAGTTAATGCAGGGAATAATTCTGTAAACAAATAAAAGAAACAGGCCG
This sequence comes from uncultured Arsenicibacter sp., assembly GCF_945952095.1. Lineage (GTDB taxonomy): Bacteria > Bacteroidota > Bacteroidia > Cytophagales > Spirosomataceae > Arsenicibacter. The sequence continues at coordinate 36,885 of NZ_CAMFHL010000043.1, forward strand.
TTTTACCCATACGGTACGTGAAAATACCGATTCATTTAGTTTCACTCAACGTTTACAAACATTTCGGATGAAGATCACAGAAAACCTGTACCGGCTTCGCTATGTTACAATGGCTTTGCTTGGCGCGGTTATGGCAGCATCAGTTAGTTGCTCAAAGGAGGAAGAACCGGTTGCTACGCAATCAGTTGCAGACATCATAAATACAAACACGAGCCTCAGTCTTACCCGCGTCGCTATTCAGCGGGCGGGGCTGACAAGTGCGTTGGGCGGGAGTAATGTAACGATTTTTGCACCCAGCGACGCAGCGTTTCAGGCAGCGGGCTATGCCGATGCCGCAGCGATTAATAACATCCCTGACACGACATTACGCCGGATGCTGCAATACCATGTAGTGGCCTCAAAAGTTGAAACATTTACGATTCCGTTTGGCAATAACTCAATAACGGCAACCTCAGGACTGACGCCCAATGGTACGTTATACCTGACAAAAGATAATACCGGCGTGTCGGTCAATGCAGCGCACATTTCACAGGCAGATCTGATGGCAACAAATGGTGTGGTGCATGTTATTGACCGGGTATTGATGCCACCGACTGCCACTCTGGCAAGGGTGATCACCAGCCAGCCGTCGACGTTTAGTTTGCTTGCCGCCGCCGCTACCCGTGCCGACTCAACGCTGTTGACCAGCCTGAACAGCTCGACGGCAGTAGTAACGCTGTTTGCACCGACTAATGCTGCATTTGAAGCGGCCGGACTAAATGCCGCCGCCATTCAGAAAGCCACGCCGGCTCAGCTGACTAAAATACTAACGTATCATGCTGTGCCTGGCCGCGTTTTTTCGACAAACCTGAGCAGTGGTAAAATTACCACCCTGCAATCCGGAACAGCGACCGTTACAGTAGGAGCAAATACGATTACCGTTTTGGGGGCGGGAAATAACGGTGCTGCGGCAACTGTAACCCGACCGAATGTAATGGCCACGAACGGTATTATTCACGTAATTGACAAAGTTTTGATGCCAGCGCAATAGTATCTCTGACTTATATTGTTTTCTTGCGGTTGTTAGGCTATGGGCCTGGCAACCGCTTGTTTTTTGCCGGGTTTTCGGTTGTTTTGCCGCTGGAATCAGGATTGTTATTGCCTTGACATGATTACGTGATGAACAGGATAAGATGTACTCGATAATCCGTATATCCTGTAATCCTGTCAAAAAAAGATCGCCAGACATGATTACGTGATGAACAGGATAAGATGTACTCGATAATCCGTATATCCTGTAATTCTGTCAATTGAAAAAACAACAAAGCTGCTGCCTGTCAGATTTTTATGAACCGGAAATTATTTCTTCTCGATGCAATGGCCCTGATCTACCGGGCACATTTTGCATTCAATAAAAGCCCTCGGATTACCACCCGTGGCCTGAATACCAGCTGTATCTTTGGGTTTATGAACTCCCTGCTGGAGGTGCTGACCAAGGAAAAGCCTACCCACATCGGCGTGGCCTTCGATACGTCGAAAAAAACGTTCCGGCATGAGCAGTTTGATCAGTACAAGGCCAACCGGCAGTCGCAGCCGGAGGATATTACCGTAGCGATTCCGTACATCAAACAGATCGTGGAAGCAATGAACATCCCGCTGTTATGGCTGGATGGGTACGAGGCTGACGATATCATCGGGACACTGTCGCAAAAGGCCTGTGCTACCGGTGAGTTTGAGACCTATATGATGACGCCCGATAAAGATTACGGGCAGCTGGTCAACGATTGCGTCTTTATCTATAAACCGGCCTTTATGGGCAAACCGGCCGAAAAACTGGGTGTAGCCGAGATTCTGGACCGCTGGCAGATCGAGCGGGTGGATCAGGTGATCGACATCCTCGGACTGATGGGTGATGCGGTCGACAATATCCCGGGCATCCCGGGTGTAGGCGAAAAAACGGCGCAGAAACTGATTGCAGAGTTCGGAACCGTTGAAAACCTGATTGCCGGTGCCGATAAGCTGAAAGGAAAGCAAAAGGAGAACGTCGTCAATTTTGCGCAGCAGGGTTTGCTGTCGAAACAACTGGCCACGATTCACCTCGATGTGCCGATTCCGTTTGATCCGGAAGCGCTTCAACTCAAGGAATATGATAAACCGCGCTTGTCTGCGCTGATGGACGAACTGGAGTTTCGTCAGCTGAAAGGGCGGTTACTGGGTACTGACTATGAGGCGGCTCCGGCGGCCAAAGCGGCAACCACCGCAAAGCCGGCCGCGAAAGCCGTACCGGCGGGTCAGATGGACTTATTTGCACCGGTGGCTCCTACACCGTCGGGAACAGAAGGCCTGCCGTTCGACTTTGGCGACAGTGATACAACCGATCAGCCGGCGCAGGTACCGGTCCCGTCGGGTGCGTCAGCGACGCCGGACCAGGTGACGAACGACGTGGCCGCTGACGGGGAGCAGCCTGCGTTTCTGGAAGTGCCCTACGAAGCCGGAACCCCTGAGTTATCGGACCGCCGCGAAACCATTCATACCGTCCGCCACGATTACCGGCTGGTGGATACCCCTGAATTACGGCAGGATCTGGCCTACTACCTGAGCTTGCAGGAATCGTTCTGCTTTGACTCAGAGACCACGGCGGTTGATCCGGTTGAGGCCGATCTGGTGGGTCTGTCGTTTGCGTACCGGAAGGGGGAAGCCTTCTACGTGCCTGTACCGGCCGACAAAGACGAAGCACAGGCGATTGTCGATGTATTCAAAGGAGTACTTGAGAATCCGGCGGTCGGAAAAATCGGGCAGAACCTGAAATATGACATCCTGATGCTGAAAAAATACGGTGTAGAAGTGCAGGGTAAACTGTTCGACACCATGCTGGCCCACTACCTGATTGAGCCGGAACAGCGTCATAACATGGACATTATGGCCATGACTTACCTGAACTACCATCCGGTGTCGATTGAAGAACTGATTGGTAAAAAAGGGCCGAAGCAGCTGACCATGCGCGACGTGGAGATGCAGAAGGTGGTCGAATACGCGGCTGAAGATGCTGACATCACACTGCAATTGAAGGAAACGTTTGCGCCGTTGCTCGAAAAAGACAGCCTGAACAAACTGTTTGAGCAGGTTGAAATGCCGCTGGTTAACGTACTGGCTGATATTGAGCTGGAAGGCGTCCGCGTCGATCAGAAGGCCCTGGCCGATCTGTCGGCAACGCTGGAAGTCGATATCCGGCAGGTGCAGCAGGAGATTTATACCATTGCCGGCAGTGAGTTTAACATCGGGTCGCCGAAGCAGCTGGGTGAAATCCTGTTTGAGCGCCTGAAACTGGACAAAAACGCCAAGAAAACCCGGACGGGTCAGTATGCGACCGGCGAGGAAATTCTCTCGAAGCTGGAAGAAGAGCACGAAATCGCCCGGAAAATTCTGGATTACCGCGAGCTGGTGAAACTGAAAAACACCTACGTGGATGCCTTGCCGTTGCTGATCAGTAAGCGGGACGGCCGGATTCACACGTCGTTTAATCAGGCGGTGGCAGCAACGGGCCGGCTGAGTTCGACTAACCCGAATTTGCAGAACATACCGATCCGGACGCCGCGGGGCAAGGAAATCCGCAAGGCGTTTGTGCCGCGTTCGGAGGAGTTCGTGATTATGTCGGCCGATTATTCGCAGATTGAGTTGCGGATCATGGCTGCGTTCAGCGGTGACCAGACCATGCTCGATGCCTTTAACAATGGTATTGACATTCACACCAGTACGGCAAGTAAAGTGTTCGGTGTGCCGATTGCCGAGGTAACAGGTGACATGCGCCGGAAAGCCAAGACCATCAACTTCGGGATTATCTACGGTATTTCGGCCTTCGGGCTGGCACAGCGCCTGAAAATTCCGCGGAAAGAAGCCGCTCAGATTATTGACGATTACTTTGCACAGTTTGCCGCCGTGAAAGGGTACATGGATGAAACCATCGAAAAGGCGCGGAACTGCGGCTACGCGGAAACGATTCTCGGCCGCCGCCGGTACCTGCGCGACATCAACTCCCGCAACCAGACCGACCGGCAGTTTGCGGAGCGCAACGCCATCAATGCTCCGATTCAGGGGAGTGCGGCCGATATGCTGAAGATTGCCATGATTCAGATCCACGACTTCATGCAGGTGAACCACCTCAAATCAAAGATGATCCTGACCGTGCATGATGAATTGGTCTTCGACGCACACCGGTCCGAACTGGACATGCTGCGTGAAAACGTTGACAACATCATGCGCAACGCCATTCCGATGGCCGTGAAGATGGAAACCGGCATCGGCACCGGCGATAACTGGCTGGAAGCGCATTAATAATCATTGATTTTGATTCCGTACGGGCGACCCCACGTGGTCGCCCTTTTTAATCAATGCAATGGCCGAC
>NZ_CAMFHL010000044.1 GCF_945952095.1 uncultured Arsenicibacter sp.
GTAGAGAATTTCCCGCTCATTGAAGTTCTCGGCTGATCCGCTACCGGCAGCTGAAGGCACCATCACCGGCATCCGGCTCGCAGGCTGCTGCTGGGGCAGGTAACGGCCCAGCACATCGGTATCTACCGGCCGTGCGTGATCTGATTCAAGAATCGAAATCTGCTCAGCCATGTTTTTCAGCTGGCGGATATTGCCCGGAAACGGGTACCGGAGCAGCATTTGCTTGGCCGGCTCCGTTAACTGAATGGGTTTGATCCGGTAGCGTTCGGCAAAGTCGGTCGTGAATTTGCGGAACAGCAGTTCAATGTCTTCGCCGCGCTCGCGGAGGGGGGGCACGAAGATCGGGACGGTGTTGAGGCGGTAGTACAAATCTTCCCGGAAACGCCCTTTTTCGACCGCCTCCATCAGATTTACGTTGGTCGCAGCCACTACCCGTACGTCGGTCTTCATGACTTTCGACGAGCCTACGCGGATAAATTCGCCGTTTTCGAGTACCCGAAGCAGCCGGGCCTGCGTACCAATCGGCATCTCCCCGATTTCGTCGAGGAAGATGGTGCCGCCGTTCGTCGTTTCAAAATAACCTTTCCGCTGGTCAACTGCACCGGTAAACGAGCCCTTTTCGTGGCCGAATAGTTCAGAATCAATTGTTCCTTCCGGAATAGCGCCGCAGTTGATGGCAATGAACTGCCCGTGTTTGCGGTGACTCAGGCTGTGGATGATCTTCGAAAACGATTCCTTACCGCTTCCGCTTTCACCCGTAATAAGTACTGTAAGGTCTGTAGCAGCCACCTGCATCGCCACGTTAATGGCGTAATTCAGGGCAGGTGCGCTGCCGATTATACCGAAGCGTTGTTTGACGCTTTGAATTTCCTGTAGATTCATGCTGTCAGGGTAAATATTCCAAATCACCCAAGTCTTTTACCCGACCCGTTGAGGCTTTACTGCGGAATGATCAGGCTACAACTTCACCCCGTAATGTTGCAGGAGTACAGTCAGTGATACGGACCTGAACATACTGCCCTTTCTGCAGGTCGCCTTTCGGGAAGACAACCATTTTATTCTGGTCGTTCCGGCCACACAGCTCCTCGGCTGAGCGCTTCGATGTACCCTCAATCAACACTTTATGAATCTGTCCGATATTCCGCTGATTGCGCTCCAGCGAGAGTTTCTGCTGTAGGGCAATGATTTCGTTCAGCCGGCGGAGTTTTACGTCATGCGGCACATCATCGGCATATTTTTTGGCTGCCGGTGTGCCCGGACGCTCCGAGTAGGCAAACATGTAGCCGTAATCGTAACGGGCGTACTCCATCAGTGTCAGGGTGTCCTGATGTTCTTCTTCCGTCTCTGAGCAGAAACCGGAGATCATGTCATGCGAAATACCGCAGTCTTCGCCCAGGATGGCGCGGATCCGGTCAATTTTCTGAATATACCAATCCCGGTCATAGGTCCGGTTCATCAGCTTCAGAATCCGGCTGTTACCGCTCTGGGCCGGCAGGTGAATGTAGTTACAGATGTTTTCGTACTTCGCTATTGTGTGCAGTACATCATCCGTAATGTCTTTCGGGTGCGAGGTAGAGAACCGGACGCGCAGCTCGGGACTGATCTGCGCTACCCGTTCCAGCAAGAGAGCAAAATTAACATGCTCGCTGCCGTCGGCACTTGTCCACTTGTAAGAATCAACGTTCTGGCCAAGCAGCGTTACTTCCTTGTAGCCGTCAGCCACCAGCTGCTCGGCCTCGCGGACGATTGAGTGGGCATCGCGGCTCCGCTCACGACCACGGGTATAAGGCACCACGCAGAAGCTGCACATATTGTCGCACCCCCGCATGATGGAGATAAAGGCGGTAATGCCGTTTGAGTTCAGGCGGATCGGCGCAATATCGGCATACGTTTCCTCACGCGAGAGAAATACGTTTACCGCTTTCTGACCGGTTTCGGCTTCTTCAACCAGCTTCGGAATATCGCGGTAGGCATCTGGTCCGGCCACAATGTCAACGATCTTTTCTTCTTCCAGAAGCTTGGTTTTCAGGCGCTCTGCCATACAGCCCAGCATACCGACAACCAACTCCGGTTTCCGCTTTTTCAGGGTGTTCAGCTGCTTCAGGCGGTTCCGTACCTTCTGCTCGGCATTGTCGCGGATAGCGCAGGTATTCAGGAAAATCAGATCAGCGTCGTCGGCGGTTGACGTGGTAGCAAAACCGGCATTCCGCATGACGGCAGCCACAATCTCACTATCGGAGAAGTTCATCTGGCAACCGTAGCTTTCGATATACAGCCGCTTTTTGCCCACCGCCAGCTCATCTTCCGAGACGCGGGGCAGTTCAGTAGCTTCTTTATCTTCCGGGGTTAATATTGTGAGTGTTTCGGCAATACGTTCCATTGAAACAAATGTCAGTTCTGTGTTGATGTCTGGTTTGCAGGTGCCTGACTGCCTGAGTCTGGCTGGCGCAAATAGCTGAAATGGGTAAACAGCAAACCAAAACCAATTGGTTCTTGCAAAATTACAAAGATTAGGGGAAGTTTCCTGACATTTTGGCAGGTTAATTTAAAACGGATACCCAATACCAAAATTAACTACCAATGGATTAGGGCCTTTTGAAAGCTGGCGCAGGGAGAACTTCGGCAGAATGAACCGCTCATCGATCCATTGCTTTGTTTCCGGGTCTACATACCGGCGGGCCGGATCCCAGACACGGATTGCGGCATCAAACCGGATGATAAAGTACGAGAAGTCAATCCGGACCCCGTAGCCGGTAGCCACGGCAATGTCCGATAAAAACCGGTTGGCTTTCAGGGTTGCCAGCGGTTTATTCGGGTTCGGGCGCAACAGCCATACGTTACCGGCATCAACAAACAGCGCGCCGTTGACATCGGCCCCGAAATGAAACAGGCGGTGGCGCAGTTCTGCAGAGCCTTCCAGCAGCAGGTCACCCGGCTGTTCGAACCGATAGGCAAACTGATCGTACCGGACCGTAGAATCCCGGCTGTACCGGAATTTCGGGATATCCGGGTTTGTATCATCGGTTTCCGGCAGGGCTGAGCCCGGGCCTAACCGGCGCGGCAGCCACCCCCGGATACTGCTGCTTCCTCCGACAAAGAACCGGCGTTCGTAGGGAGCTGTTTTGTTGGGTCCGTATCCGTACAGAATACCGGTATTGAGCCGGAAGGCAAGGGTTGTATGCGGCCGGATCGGAATATACCGGCGGTAATCAATGTTCAGTCGCAGGTACTTATAAAACTGCAGACCGGTTACACTGGAGTCGCTCCAATGCTGAATCGTTTTGTTATTAAACAGGTTCAGCGTTGTGCCGCCGGATTCCAGGGCCATCCGGAAGAAGTTGGTGCGGCGGTTCAGCGTAGCGGCATTGGCATTATAGGTATAGGCAAAGCTGATGTTTGACGAGAAGGCCGGATTAAAGCTGTTGGCCAGAATGGTGTTGCCGCTCCGGGCCTGGGTTATGATAAAGTCGCGGTAAATCTGGCCGAATTCGCGGTTGGCAAAACTCGAATTGATGAGGTTGATGTCGGCAATATAAAACGTAAACTGCCGGGTCTGGGATAGTTGCCAGTTGTAGGCCATGGTGGCCCGTAAGGTCCGGCGCAGGTAGTCCGGCCGGCTGGTAAATGTGAACCCGAGACCTACCTGGGTACGCGGCGTAAAGTGGCTGAAAATAAAGCGCGATTTTCCCGGAAACAGGATTTGCGGGAAGAGGAGGGACGTGCTCAGGGAGACTTCGGTGGCCATCAGGGCCCGGTCAACCCCCGGATAGCCGGCCTGTGCCTCAAGTCCGTAGCGGAAGTTGGTTTCCAGCGCTTCCAGTCCGTTAAACATGTTCCGGACGCGGAACGACACGTTACCGAAAGGCCCCGGAACACTCTGGTTCTGGTACAGGACAAAAAGCCCCCCCTCAAAAGTCGTTTCATACTTATCGAGCGGACTAAGCGTGATGTCGGTACGGAGCTTCCGGTTGGTGGTATCGGTAATGTTGACGCTAATGTATTTATACTGGTTCAGCATAAACAACTGGCGCTGGGTTTCGGCCAGGTCTTCCTGCCGGAACTGATTGCCGGGCCGTAACCGGATTTTGGTGCTGAGTAGCCGCGTAGCATATCGTGGACCGGAGTAATAGAAACGAATCCCGTTGCGGACATCGCCGGACGATTCGCGCAGGCTGTCGGTCTTTGGCAACGCAGTGATAATCCCGTTCGGATTATCGTTGATCGTGACCTGCACCTGACCGATCGTAAAGCGGGGGTGAGCGGTCTGGCCTGACGGATTAACAATCCGGAATAACCAGTCGACCTGACGGCGGGTGGAGTCACGGCTGAGTACGACCGAGGTGTCTGGCTCCGGCAGTACATACTGGCGGGAAAAGCCATAATACCCGTTATTCCGGAGCAGGGTTTCAATCCGGACACGTTCATTGAGCGCCTTATCGGTGCTGTACCGTTCGCGGGGTTTCACAAAGGCATCGGCTCTGGCGCGTTTGACAATTGAATCGACGACGGGATCTTCGGCTTCAAAATCAACCTGACGGTTATAGAAACCGCTGCGTTCGTTGATCTGGTACGTGACCTGCACCTGACGGCGTAGGAGTGTATCCAGCCTGTATGTAACATAGGCATTAAAGAAGCCGTTGTTAAACAGGTACTTCTGGATTTTTAACGCATTCGCCTGCCCGTCGCGCGGATAAAAATACGATGGCGGTTCGCCGAGGTTTCGCATCCGGCCGTTTCCTTCTTCAATGTATTTTTTCAGTTTCTTCGCCTGTCTGCCAAACCGGCGGTTCAGTTTTTTCAGCGCCTTCGGATCGTTGGTCAGTTGCTGGCTTTGTTGTTCAAATTCGGTAGTTTTGGCCTCCAGTTCCTTTACTGCCGCCTCCCGGTTATAGCTCTTTAAGCCCCATTCGTAGAACCACAGGGCAGGGGTAATGGGTAACCGTAAAATCCGGCGGTTAGGCTTTTGGGGCAGAAGGGCTTCCAGTTCTTCGGTGGGAATGGAGCGGTTACCCCGGATTGTCTGGCCATAGAGTAAATACTCACCAGTGCGTACTGAGCGGTTGCTGATACAGCCAGAGACTAACGTGGTAATGGCGGTGAAAACAACGAGCCAGCGCTTTGATAATACCATATATGCTTACAAATAATCAGCGAAAATACATCCAATCACTCCATCAGAAAAAATTCCGGCAACAATCGGGCGCTTTTCTGGTCGAAGGAGCCAAAAGTGTGCAGGAAGTGATTGCTTCTGACTTTACCATCGACCTGCTGCTGACCACGGAGGACTTCCGTAGCCAGAACGCTCGGCTGATAGACAGTCAACGCATACCGGCCGAAATTGTGTCGGTTTCCGAGTTAGAGCGCGTCACCACGCTGGAAAGCAACAATGCGGCCGTGGCTGTCGTAAAAACGAAAGAAAACCGGCCTTTAGTCGCCGGACCGGATGAATTTGTGCTGGTGCTTGACGACATCCGCGATCCGGGAAATCTCGGAACCATTCTCCGCATTGCCGACTGGTATGGTATCCGCAAACTGATTTGCTCCGAAACGACGGCCGAAGTATATAACCCCAAGGTCATTTCGGCCAGCAAAGGATCGTTTACCCGGGTCAGCTGGTGGTATGGCAATCTGGCCGGTTTTTTTGCGGAGGTCAACCCGCAGCGGGTTCCGGTTTACGGAGCCTTTCTGGATGGCAAAGACGTTCATGGCATGTCATTCAGTAAAGGCGGGTATCTGGTGATGGGCAATGAGTCTAACGGCATCGGACCGGCTGTCAGTCCGTATATTACCGAAAAAATTACGATTCCGCGCTTTGGGGAGGCTGAATCCTTAAACGTTGGGATCGCTACGGCAGTTATAGTAGATAACTGGAAACGTTCAACGAAGTAAAAGGCGGCATCTGCCGACGTAAGTATGGTAAGTCCTGTCATTATTCATAAAGTGATCGGCGGTGAGTTGCAGGAACCGCAGCCGGATTTGCTGGCCATTGAAGAGCCGCTGGAAATCCGGCTGGGTTTTGGCCCCGTCGATAACCGGCAGCAACGCAGTCTGAGTGTGACGATGCGGACGCCCGGCGCCGATGGCCCCGGTGCGGATCAGGAACTGGCGCTGGGCTACCTGTATGCCGAGGGGATTATCCGTTCGGCATCGGACGTAGTGTCCTGCCGGCACTGCGTGCAGGATGCAGCAAAGCAAGGCAATGTGCTGCGGGTGGAACTACAACCGTCAGTGACCATCGACTGGCAACTGCTGGAGCGGCATACCTATGCTTCGTCGAGCTGCGGTATCTGCGGAAAAGCGTCCATTGATGCCGTTCGGGCGAGTTGTCCGGCGAAAATGACCGCGACCGGTTTTGCGGTGTCAGCATCGGTTTTACAAAGCCTTTCTGATCATGTGCAGGTGGCGCAGCGGGCCTTTGCCTATACGGGTGGTGTCCATGCCGCCGCCTTGTTCGATGCGGCCGGCAAGGTACTTATGCTGCGGGAAGACGTCGGGCGCCACAATGCACTCGATAAACTCATTGGAGCTGCCCTCTGGAACGACCAGGTACCATTACAGCAGTACGGGATTTTTCTAAGCGGCCGGATTGGTTTCGAACTCGTTCAGAAAGCCTGGATGGCCGAAGTGCCGGTACTGGTTGCCGTCGGTGCACCGACGAGCCTGGCCGTTGACATGGCCAAAGAGGCCGGTATTACGCTGATTGGGTTCATGCGGAACCAGCGTTTTAATGTGTATACCGGTCTGGAACGCGTGATGGTGGATGAGGGCGTGAGGCTAGAAAAAAGGTAATACAAACGTAACAGCAAGGGCCGGCCTTTTGAAAAGGCAGAGGAGTAGTTTTACCGGAAAAACTGATTCTTCTGCTACCATGAAAATACACATTAACCTGCTGATAACCGGAGTGCTGCTGACTCCGCTTACGATACATGCCCAGCAAGTCGGGCAACCTTTGCCGGCCTGGAAAGAAGGCTATCTCGATATTCATCAAATCAATACCGGTAGGGGAAATGCGGGGTTTTATCAGTTTCCGGACGGCACAACGGCACTGATCGATGCCGGTGAACTGAATCTGACAGACCCCAGAACACTCGGGCCGCGAAACACGGCGGCCAGGCCAAACGACAGCCGTCATGCCGGCGAATGGATTGCCCGGTATTCCCGGACAGCCCAGGGAAACCGGTCCGACGCTGTGATTGACTATGCCATCATGAGTCATTTTCATGACGATCACATGGGGCACCCGTCGTCGCTGGCACGGCTGTCCTCCGGCGGTAATTACAAGCTGACTGGTATCACGGAAGTAGCCGAATTCATACCCGTTCGTAAGATCATTGATCGCGGCTGGCCGTCCTATGACTATCCGCGCCCGCTCGATATTGATCCGCTTGTGAAAAATTACCGTGCGTTTCTGGACTGGCAGATGAAAAACAACGGCCTGAAAGCTGAGCGGTTTGCCGCCGGCCGCAATGACCAGATTACACTGCTGAAACAGCCGGAAAAATACCGGGGCCTGTTTGAGGTACGCAACATTGCGGTTAACGGTGAGATCTGGACCGGTGTCGGTCAGGTTACGCGCCAGCATTTTCCAGAGTTGAAAAACCTGAACGAACTCCAGTACCCAAACGAAAATATGTGCAGTATGGCCCTGCGCATCAGCTACGGGAAGTTCGACTTTTTTACCGGCAGTGATATTCCGGGCGTATTGAAATTCGGGGCGCCGGTCTGGCATGATGTTGAAACGCCGGTATCGCAGGTGGTTGGACCGGTAGACGTGCATTTGCTGGATCACCACGGCAACCGCGACTCGCAGAACGGCACCCTGCTGGCAAATCTCCGGCCGAGGGTACTGGTGATTCCGGTCTGGTCGTCGGACCATCCGGGGCATGATGTACTGGACCGTATCTACTCGCAACAGGTCTACACCGGTGAACGGGATGTGTTTGCCACCGACATGCTGGAGGCCAATAAACTGGTCATCGGCAGTCTGCTGGACCGGCTGAAGAGTAATTCCGGTCACATCGTAATTCGGGTTGATCCGGGCGGCGATACGTTCAGAGTGCTTATTCTGGATGATACCGACGAGTCGTTCCGGGTAAAGGCAATACATGGGCCGTATCAGTCACGGTGATGGTACCGTTACCGGATAGTTAAACCGCCATACCGGAATTTTTTGTAAGTCGCCGAACAGTATGTAAGTTGAGCTGTTTTATAAAAAGAAGTGAAGAAACACGAACGGGTCATCGACCTGCCTGCTATAACCTTATGAACGCGACGCCTCCGGAAGAATTAAGCGGTGAACTGACCATCGGTGAACACAAGACCGAAGCCGCCGGTCTGACCGCCATTGTTAAGTCATTTGAGCATGTCTTTACGCGGACAACGCCCGCACGGGGCTGGACGGCTCTCTACAAACTTAATCAAAAAGATGGCTACGACTGTCCGTCGTGTGCCTGGCCTGATCCCGATCATGACCGGTCATCCATTGCCGAGTATTGTGAAAGCGGGGCAAAGGCGGTTGCCGATGAGGTAATGACGCGGCATACGGCGTCGCCGGTCTTGTTCCAGCGGTATTCAGTGGCGGAGTTACGCGAAAAAACAGATTTCTGGCTCGGGCAGCAAGGCCGGCTGACCCAGCCGATGCTCCTGACGGAGGGGGCGACCCATTATAAAGCCATTAGCTGGGACGAGGCGTTCGGGCTTGTTGGCAACGAACTGAACGCACTGAGCTCGCCGGATGAGGCGATATTTTATACCTCCGGCCGGACAGCCAACGAAACCGCCTGGCTCTACCAGTTGTTTGTCCGCATGTTCGGGACCAACAACATGCCCGACTGCTCCAATATGTGCCATGAATCAACCAGCGTGGCACTGGGTGATACGCTGGGGCTGGGTAAGGCGTCGATTGTATATGACGATTTTGAAAAAGCCGATGTGATCATTGTTATGGGCCAGAATCCTGGCACGAATGCACCCCGGATGATGACGCCGTTGGAAAAGGCCAAGCGCAATGGTGCAAAAATCATATCCATTAATCCGTTAGTAGAAACCGGACTAACCGGCTTCCGCAACCCACAGAGCCCCCGCGATATGTTGATTGGCGGGCAGAAACTGACCGATCAGTTCCTGCAAATCCGGATCAATGCCGATCTGGCCTTACTGAAAGCGGTTTGTAAGCTGCTGCTGGCCGAAGAACAAAAAGCGCCGGGAACCGTCTTCGATCAGGCATTTATCCGGACCCATACGGAAGGCTACGAGCAGTTTATCAACAGCCTGAGTCATTATGAGCTGGACGATCTGGTCGGGCAAACCGGCGTCTCACTGGCTGAAATTCAGCAGCTGACTGATACCATTAAACATACCCGGAAAATCATTATTTGCTGGGCGATGGGATTGACGCAGCATAAAAACTCTGTGCAGACGATTCAGGAAGTCATTAATCTGTTGCTCCTTAAAGGCAGCATCGGCATCGAAGGGGGCGGGGCTGCCCCAATCCGCGGACATAGCAACGTACAGGGCGACCGGACGATGGGCATCTGGGAAAAGCCCAAACCAGCCTTCCTGGATAAGCTGCAACAGGTAATCGGGTTTGAGCCTCCCCGTAAGGACGGCTACGACGTCGTAGCCGCTGTTAAGGCAATGCACGAAGGAAAAGCACACGTGTTTTTCGGTATGGGCGGCAACTTCGCGCTGGCCACGTCGGATACCAACTATACGGCCGAAGCCTTGCAAAACTGTCGGTTGACAGTCCATGTCTCAACCAAGCTAAACCGCAGTCACCTGACACACGGAAAAACGGCCTTGATTTTACCGTGCCTGGGGCATTCGGACATTGATGTGCAGGCAACCGGTTCGCAGTTCCTGACAATGGAGAATACGACCGGTGTGGTGCAGATGTCGAAAGGGGTCGTTGAGCCGGTGTCTGAACACATGAAAAGCGAACCGGCAATTGTGGCCGGTGTTGCCAAGGCAACCCTGGGCAACCGGAACGGGATCGACTGGGATGCGCTGGTGGCAGATTATGACCGGATTCGGGAACTTATTGCTAAAACGGTGGATGGGTTTCAGGATTTTAATCAGAAAGGGCGCAAGCCCGGCGGCTTTTATCTGCCGAACGGCCCCCGCAAGCGCAGCTTTCCGACAAGCAGTGGCAAGGCTAAATTTACCGTGAATGCCCCGGAACAGGCCATCATGAAACCCGATGAACTGATGCTGATGACCATTCGCAGCCACGATCAGTTTAACACGACCGTATACGGAAACGATGACCGGTACAGGGGTATTTACAACGAACGACGTGTCTTGTTCATGCACAAGGATGATATGGCAAACCGTGGCCTGGCCGAAAAGCAGGTCGTTGATTTACACAGCCAGTATGACGGTAAACAACGGACAGCCCATCAGTTTATGGTTGTGCCCTATAATATTCCGAGAGGTTGTGTCGCGGCTTATTTCCCCGAAACCAACGTTCTGATTCCGATTGACAGCAAGGCAGACAAGAGTAATACGCCGACTTCAAAATCAATTGTGATTACGGTTACGAAGGCCGTTTAGTGTGTTAATATCCTGAATAAGCTGCTGCACATCCAGCGAAAGTGTTCCGTTGTAGATGCCCCTGATGTGCAGCTCGTCATCAACCAGAATCAGGTTTTCGGTGTGCAGAAAGTCGTTTTCCCCTTTCTGCACACCAATATTTTCATCTGCGAAGTACGATTTCCGTGCCAGTTTATAAATGGCGTCATGTTCACCGGTGAGCAGGTGCCATTTGCTGTCCATCACCTGATGTTTAGTAGCATAAGCCCGTAGGGCGGGCACGCTATCCCGTTCGGGCATAACGCTGTAGGAAAGCAGCACCACCTGTGAATTGTCCCGGAAGGCGGCCTGAATCTCAGCCATACTGTGGGTCAGACGCGGGCACAGGCCGGGGCAACTGGTGAAAAAAAAGCTGGCCACATGAATCTTGCCCCGGACAGTTTTATCACTGACAGGCTTGTTGTTCTGATCCGTAAAACTATAGCTACTGAGCTGATGCAGCCGGCTGATCTGTTGATCCCCTTCTTCCAGCCATAGCGGCGTAAAGTCAGCCGTGTTATAGTAGGGCAGGTGCTCTTCTTTTGGCGAATCCGTCTTGCAACCTGTCAATAAAAGTAACAGACTTACAATGACAATCAGGTATCTACCCATTTTTCAGTGCTTTATTTGTGTTTTCGCCCATACAGCCTTTGGCGCCCAGAAGCCCATACCGGCGCCCGTTCCGCATTTCGTAATTTGCCTTGATCTGCCCGCTTTCAAACCACATTTGCTGCAAACCGGCCTCATGGCCTTCGGCGTCATAGTGGAATGAGCTGAAACGCCGGCCGGTCGGATACCAGTTCTGGTGATGGCCAACCGGAACGTCACGTTCAAAGGTATAATCGAAACGGCGCCTGCCGTTGGGCCACCAGGCCAGATGACGACCGGTTTTATGGCCCTCCGCATAATACCGGATTTCGGCTGTCCGGCCGTTTTCGTACCATTGCTGGCTAACACCGTCCGGCTCCCCCTGCACATAAGCTGCTTTAGACTGAACGGTGCCTGACGGAAACCGGCTTACGACGACACCTGTGAATGGTATGCCCTGATACATATACCGCTGCTGTACCGATTGAAGACCCGGAGTCTGCGCATCCAGAATCAGTATGGGCGTGTTCGATGTGACACGCTGTGTACAGCTGCCTGCTCCCAAAAACAGCAGTATGCTGATTGTCAGTAGCCTGTTCATTGTGATACTGTTCCCGGATTACCATAAAAACCATTGCCATTGATGTATGGATCCTGAGCCGTAATATGGTAGTGATAAATTCCGCCGGGATAGTCCGTCGTCGCATGCGAATGACCGTGGTAGGCATCCAGATCGCTGTTCATGACGGCTTTCCCGTTTTCCACCGGTCCGTATACCGGGTAGCCATCGAGCAGAAAACCAAGTAGTGCTCCGCTGCCGTGTACTTTTGTCAGGTAGGTTGGTTCAACGTGGTAATGATATTGGCCGGTTTGCTGCGGGTGGCCGTTATACTGGTCAAACGAGTTTATTTCATTCGTCAGCGGTTGCGATGGGCCTGCATACTGATTGAAGAACGGTACGCCATTGATCGAGACACCAATAGGGCCCAGCGGTGTTGCCTGTGGAGACGAGGCTTTCGTGGGCGTTAATGGTATGCGGAAAACCAGATTCTGGGTACTGATGCTGTTCGGATTCTTCCTGTACTGGGCATTTGTGCCGTTATAGGCTTCATACTGGCTGCTGGTCGCGCTGAAATACGGGCTTTTATGGTCCGGAATGCCCGTGCTCTTAATCACTACATAATTACCGTCAACTGAGACTGAAAGTGTGCTGTTAAATTTTTTAAAAGCATCGGCAAGGGTGGTTGTCGAGGGCGTTACCGACGAATCGGAAGATTCTTTCTTACAGGCAAAAAGGCCGATTCCTAAACTGAGGGTAATGAGAAAGAACGTTTTCATAGGTTTAATCCGCTGTTACATGTTGTTCAATAGACTATTAGACGGAGTAACAGGGAAAAACCAGCGGGCGGCGGCGGATTTTTTTCCTGGCTTTGAGCAATCGGCATTATCAGACATATGCGTAATGGTGACAAGGGAACTGAAAATCAGTCTTAGTTGTCAGTATGCAAAATACCCTTGATGATCAGCTATTGCCCTTTTTGCTGCGAAACCTGTACCTTTGCCCCGATTTTTATTTCTGAAAACACCCGGAGTACTTCCTGATGAATTATAAACAATACGATAACCTCAGTTATGCCAGCATCGCAGACGAGGTTTTGAACCATTGGAAACAGACAAATGCCTTCGAGGAATCGGTTCGGCTCCGTGAAGGTAAACCATCCTTTACGTTCTATGAAGGTCCGCCGTCGGCCAATGGAGCGCCTGGTATCCACCACGTTATGGCGCGGACGATTAAGGATATTTTCTGCCGTTACAAAACCCTGCAAGGCTATCAGGTGAAACGTAAAGGCGGTTGGGATACCCACGGCCTGCCGATTGAACTGCAGGTGGAAAAAGAGCTGGGCATTACCAAAGAAGATATTGGCAAAACCATCAGTGTTGAAGAATATAACCGGAAGTGCCGGGAAACGGTGATGCGGTTTACGGACCAGTGGAACGATCTGACCGAAAAAATGGGCTACTGGGTCGATCTGGATGATCCGTATATCACGTACCAGAACAACTACATCGAAACGCTGTGGCAGCTGCTGAAGCGGTTATACGACAAGGACTTACTCTATAAAGGCTACACCATTCAGCCGTTTTCACCGAAGGCGGGTACGGGCCTGAGCTCCCACGAACTGAACATGCCCGGCACGTATAAGGACGTGAAGGACACGACTATCGTGGCCATGTTCAAGGCGAAGCTGACGGGCAAGTCAGGCTACCTGTTCGACGCTGCTGACAGCGATGATATCTACATCCTGGCCTGGACGACAACCCCGTGGACGCTGCCGGCCAACTCGGCGCTGACCGTCGGGGCCAACATCGACTATGTGCTCGTCAAAACCTTTAACCCCTATACCCATGCGCTGGTCAATATCGTGCTGGCGAAAAACCTCGTTGGCCGCTGGCTCAATGAAAAAGGCAAGGTTGAGGACGTAAACGACCCCGCATTTGGTGCCTATCAGGCAGGCGATAAGGTGCAGCCGTGGGCGCTGATCATGGAGTTTAAAGGCGAGCATCTGGAAGGTATCGAGTATGAGCAGCTGCTGCCATACGTGCAACCGGATAAGCCTGCCTTTAAGGTAATTCTCGGCGATTTCGTGACGACGGAAGATGGTACGGGGGTGGTACATACTTCACCGACATTTGGTGCGGATGACTTCAGGGTTGCCCAGGCCAATGGCATCCCGGCCATCATGGTGCGCGACGAAACCGGTAAGGAAGTGCCAATCGTTGATCGTCAGGGTCGTTTTGTGAGTGAAATCACCGACTTTGCCGGCCGTTATGTCAAGGAAGAATACTATTCGGATGAGGAACGGGCAGACCCCGAATTCCGGCCGACGGACGTTCTGATCGCTATCAAACTGAAAGAAGAAGGTAAGGCGTTTCGTGTTGAAAAATACGAACACCCGTATCCGCACTGCTGGCGGACAGATAAGCCGATTTTATATTACCCGCTCGATAGCTGGTTTATCCGGACGACAGCTGTTAAAGACCGGCTGGTTGAACTGAACAAAACGATTAACTGGAAACCGGAAAGTACCGGTACCGGTCGTTTCGGTAACTGGCTCGAAAACCTCGTTGACTGGAACCTGAGCCGCAGCCGGTTTTGGGGTACGCCGCTGCCGATCTGGCGGAGTGAAGCCGGTGAAGAGCTGTGCATTGGTTCTGTTGACGAACTTATTGTATTAAGTGAAAGAGCCAATGAGCGAATGGGTGAACGTTTGGGTGAGAATCCTGAGTTGGCCCGGTACATTGAGCAGAACCAGTCACTTATTGACGCATACAAGCAATCACAATTAGACGTTCATCGTCCATATGTCGACCGGTTTGTGTTTGTGTCGGAATCGGGTAAACTGATGTTCCGTGAGCCGGACCTGATCGATGTCTGGTTTGACTCGGGGGCGATGCCGTATGCGCAGTGGCACTATCCGTTTGAAAACAAAGAAACATTCGATCAGTCATTTCCGGCAGATTTTATCTCGGAAGGGGTGGATCAGACGCGTGGCTGGTTCTTTACGCTGCATGCCATTGCCGGTATGTTGGGTACGCTGGACGGTACGGTCGAATCGTCGATTGCGTTTAAAAATGTCGTGTCAACGGGGTTAGTCCTGGATAAAAACGGCAACAAAATGTCGAAACGGCTGGGCAACGCCATTGACCCGTTCCGGACACTGTCGACCTACGGGGCAGACCCGACGCGCTGGTACATGATTACTAATGCCGAGCCGTGGGAAAACCTGAAATTCAACCTCGACGGGATCGGGGAGGTGCAGCGGAAGTTCTTCGGTACCTTGCTGAATACCTACAACTTCTTTGCGCTTTACGCCAACCTCGATAATTACCGCATCGAACAGTTTGATCGTGTGCCGTATGAGCGGCTGACGGAGCTGGACCGCTGGATTATCTCCAAGCTGATGACGCTGGTGAAAGAGGTGACGGAGCAGTTCGAAGACTATAACCCGACGAAAGCCGGTCGTCTTATTCAGGACTTTGTCTGCGATCAACTGTCTAACTGGTACGTACGGTTGTCGCGCCGCCGGTTCTGGACCGGCGCGAGCGAAACCGGCGAACTGACCGAAGACAAACGCGCGGCCTACGAAACCCTGCAACACTGTCTGGCAACGGTAGCGCAGCTGATGTCGCCGATAGCGCCGTTCTTCTCCGACTGGCTGTATCGCAACCTGACAGAATCGGTACGGCAGGAGTCAATCGAGAAAGATACACCGTTCCAATACGATTCGGTACATTTTACAGACTGGCACCCGGTTATCAGTGAGTGGATTGATACTGAACTGGAAAAGTCGATGGAGCTAGCCCAGAACGTGTGTTCACTGGTACACTCGCTGCGGAAAGGGCATAAAATCAAAGTGCGTCAGCCGCTGACGAAAGTGCTGATTCCGGTCCTCAATGCCGAAACACGCGGATTGATCGAACACGTAGCGCCGATTATCCAGTCGGAGGTCAACGTGCGGGCCGTTGAATTCCTGGACGGGACCTCAGCGGAGGCTACGTCGGGTATCCTGAAGAAAAAGATCAAGCCAAACTTTAAGGCTCTGGGGCCAAAGTTCGGCAAACAGATGAAAGATGTAGCGGCGGCGATTACGGCCATGACCAGTGATGACATTGCCCAACTGGAACAGTCGGGTACATTCCTGCTGGCATCACTGAATCAGTCGATCTCGCTGGCGGATACCGAAATCCTGACCGAAGACGTGCCGGGCTGGCTGGTTGCCAGTGAGGGCGGGCTGACAGTAGCACTTGATGTGACAATTACCGATGAGCTGCGGCAGGAAGGCATTGCCCGCGATTTTGTGAACCGGATTCAGAATCTGCGTAAAGACAGTGATTTTGACGTAACGGATAAGATCACCATCGTACTGGAGCGGAATAACGACACGCTGGCGGCGGCCGTTGAAGCCAACAAAGGCTATATCTGTCAGGAGGTTCAGGCTAATTCGCTGGAACTGGTCGAAAGCCTGAACGGAGGTGCTTCTGAAATTGAAATGGACGAATTCCTGCTGCGCGTTGCGGTAGCGAAGGCGTAATATAAAGAGCGAAAGAGTGAAAGAGCGAAAGAGTACCGAGCTAATGGCCGCTCTTTCACTCTCTCGCTCTTTCACTCTTTAATTAAAATCCGCCGCGAGGCCCCATGCCACCAGGGCCCATACCTGGTCCCATACCACCCCGCTCACGCCACGGGCGCTGCTCCTGATTGTCCTGCGTCGGCATTGAACCCGACTTGAAGTTCCGGAGCGTATAGGTAAACGTCAGCATAAAATATTGCTTCAGTACCAGCGAACGTACGTCTTCACGGTAGGTTTCCGTCAGGGTACGGGTAATGCTGGTGTTTTGGTTCAGCAAGTCAAACACCGAAATTTTCAACTCGCCGGCCTGATTTTTCAGGAATTTCTTACCCAATTCCATGTTCCAGAGCGAGAACTGCTGGTTGAAACCTGCGGCCAGTCCTGAATAGCTGTAGTACGAGAAATCGGTCCGGTAGACAAAGCCTTTTCCGAAAATCCAGTTCAGACGTGCGTTAGCGGTTTGCACCGTGTAGTTCGAGTTCGACTGCGTCTGAACGGTGTTCTGCTGTTGGTTGTAAGATGCGTTATACCCAAGGTTGAAGTCAAGTTTTTCGCTGATGTTGCTGCTGACAACGACCCCAGCGCTGCTGGCGTACTGATGGGCCAGATTCAGCACCCGGTTAATCAGACCAGGCGTACGGTTGTAGGTAAAGCTGGCGTTCACGTTGACCTGGCTCTTGATGGTTTTCAGCGGTAGACCACCCGTCACGAATGTACGGAAATTCATGTTGTTGTCGTAGTTAACCGGTTGGGTCAACTGAACACCCTGTTGCAAGACATAGCCGTTAGCCAGCGTCGTCGGGCGCTGGGCAATGAGTGTTGACGTACCGATCGGGTTTTGTGTATAGCCGAAGTTGATAAACGTCAGGAAACTGGCGGCTTTCGTCGGCTTAGTCAGTGAATACCGCAGACCAACATTATGGCTGTATTCCTGCTTCAGCAGCGGGTTACCGGTCGAGACCTGTAACGGATTGCTGTTATCGACCACATCCTGTAACTGCGTGATCGACGGCGCGTTGGTCGACGTGCGGTAGGTCAGGCGGAGTTTGTTGTCCTGATTCAGCGTATAATCGAGCATCACCATCGGTAACAGGTTGATGAACGACCGGTCAATGTTAGTGAACTGCGGGAACGTTTTTTGTCCGGATAGTTCGGCGTCCTGTAAGTTAACTGTGGCAAATAAACCCAGTTTTTTGCCACGGTAATTAATTCCGGTACCAACCTGATGCGTGACATAATCGTTGTTGAAGTTGTTGGTCAGCAACGTATCCAGCCGCTGTACCAGGTGCGTAAACGGGTTGTTCTGGTATGTGCGCTTATCGGCGTCGCTATACCGGTAGCTTAGGTTATAGCTGAACTGCAGCTGTGTTTTTTTGCTAAGCGGTTCGGTGTACGACACGTTACCCGACAACTGATAGCCTTTCGACCGGTTCAGTGTTTTCTGGTCAATCAGGGTAGTGTCCGGGTTTGCACCGTAGAACGTGTTGTTCGACAGCAGGAAGCTTTTCTGATCACGGTCGTTCAGACCCATACCTAAGTTAACCGAAAGGCTGCGGCCCATTTTGGCAAACCGGTGCCGGTACAGAATGTTGTTCGACATGTTGTAGCCATACGTCTGGGCCGATGACGAGTTTGATCCCGTGTTCTGTAAGGCATCTCCCTGGCGGGTTGAGCTCGTTACGTCGCTGTTTGACCGGTTGTCCTGAAAGCTCAGGTTCGGGGTAATCAGGAGGGAGTTGTTGCGGTCAATGGTATACTCAAACCGGAAATTCACGCGGTGGTTGTTGTTCCGGCTGCCGGATGTCTGCGTCTCTTCGTAGCGCTGCGTCGTTTCCTGATTCAGGAAGTAATCACGAACGGTCGACTGCTCATTGCGGCTGTTGCCTTGGTTAAAGAAGTAGCTGCCCCGTACAGCCAGTTTTTTGCCCCACTGATCGCTGTAGTTCAAGCCGACTGAATGGGTTGTGTTGATCCCGTTTGCATTGCCGACCAGAAAATTACTGGCACCGCCACCGCCGAAGTTTCCACCCCCGCGGGCGCCACCACCGCCACCTCCGCCGCCACGACCTCCGCCGCCCCCGCCGCGGGTGCCACCAGCGCTTTGTACGCCTAACAGATCCTGACCAGAGAAATTTTGCTGATTAATATTATTCGACAGGCCGATAACGCTCAACCGGCGGTCGCCCTTAAAGAAGTTCATGCTGCCACCGGCCTGATAGGTGTCGTTTGTACCATAGCCGGCATAGACGCGGCCAAACTGACCGTTGCGGCGATCACCGCGGGTTACGATATTGATGGTTTTGCTGGTGTTGCCATCGTTAAAGCCGGTAAACTGAGACTGATCGCTCAACCGGTCGAAGACTTCGATTTTATCCACTACTTCAGCGGGCAGGTTCCGGAGCGCAATCGTCGGGTCATCGCCGAAAAACGGCTTACCGTCAACCAGAATCTGCTGTACGTTTTCACCCTGAACCTGAACAGTCCCGTTCTGCACCGTTACACCGGGCATTTTCTTGATCAGGTCTTCGGTCTGGGCATCACGGTTTACCTTATAGGCACTCGCGTTGAACTGTAGCGTATCGCCTTTCTGCTGCGCGGTCGGCGCTTTACCGACAACCTGTACCTCTTTCAGCTGTCTGGCTGATTCGAGCATTTGCAGTTTGCCAAGGCTCTGGTTTTCCTGAAGCAGGTTGACCGCCTGATTTAAGGCGTCAAAGCCAACATACGTAACCTGAAGCTGATAGGCACGCTGAGGAATTTTAGGGAACTGGAACGCACCGTTAACATCGGTGACGGCATAGTGTTTTTCGGCCGTACTGTCCGAACGGGTTAATACAAGGTTTACCCCGATCAAGGCTTGTCCTTTGTCGTCAGTAACCGTACCCGACAGGATGCCGGAAGGAGAAGCACCCGCCGGTGGAGCCGTTTGCCCGAATGTAAACTGCCATGCTGAAAGAAGCAGAAACAGTGAAAAGAAAATTCTTCCAGGTTTCATAATTGTGTGTTCAGATTGTACCAATGAGTTAGCCGGACAAGAAGTCCGGGATGAAAAATATATGGAATGAGGCAGCGGGTACTGCCTCATTCATAAACCAGTGCGGTAATTATTTGTTGCGTTGGCCGCCGCCGTTTCCGCCACCACCCGGGCGACCCTGCATCTCGCGCTTGCTGACAAAAACACCTTTTTCGTCGAACGTCAGCATTAGACGTTTCTCGCCTTCGGTCATCATCACCATGTACTGACCTTCTGTATTTTTACCGGCGCGACGGAATTCCGCAGCGGAAAATTCTTTCTTTACATAATCTTTAATGCTTTGCGGCAGGTCTTTTTCTTCGACCTGGGCCATGTCGCGCATCATACCGCCGCGGCCACCGCCACGGTTGGTACTGTCACGACGGCCTTCGCGGCGTGGCTGGTCCTGCGCAAAGCTCTGGCTGATGGTTAAGGTAGCCAACAGGCTGGCTGCTAAGATTACTTTTTTCATGATTGTGTTTAGTATTTATGTCTTAGGACGATTCGACTGGTAAAACTTGCGGCGGGTAGCAAAAAAAATTAATGTTTTTCGTGTTTACGCCAGCCACCGAACGGAGGTCCGCCGCCACGGCCCATACCCCGGTCGACAAACGGCATCTCAATCAGGATCTTTTTGAGCTTTTCACGCTGTGCCGGTGTACAGATTGTCGCTACTTTCCGGAAATGCAGCAGGGTAATCACATCCATATTGGCCACCTGGTTATTGATCACCGAGGCTTTTTCCGTGAGCTGGGCCTGCGTCAGCGTGGTATCATCGAGGAGTTTATAAAACTCCTGACGTGCTTTTTTCAGGTCTTTAGCCATTGGCATCGTCTCCCTGAAATACTGTTTGCGCAGTGTGTCGAACTGAACGCGTTGTTCCGGAGAAAAGGCAAGGGTATCAGCTAAAAATGACTTCCACCGGTTTCCCCCGCGCCAGTGCGGCGGGTGTTTCGGGCCCATGTACATCCACGCCAGCAAAGCGGCGTTCAGCACAACCAACGCAACAATAATACCGGTTAACAGGCGGGTTTTTGATTTCTCATTCATTGGCATCCCAGTTAAATTGAAGAAGATGATATTCGGCCACAAAGCCGTCATAGGTAGTCGATTCGGTTGTTGTAAGCTCGTTGCCGCCCTGGTTAAAGGCCACGGCAACATTGATCAGCACCAGCAGGCTTAAGGCCGCGATGGCATAGGCCGAATTCAGCAGACCGCTGATCCGATGTCATTTACGCTTCTCAAGACGGGAATGCACCCGGGTCTAAAAAAACGGTCTCGGTTCCGAAGGGTTGAGTTTACCCAGTTTGCCGAACAGGTCGTTCCAGTTATCGTCTTGTGATGAGTACATGATTTAATGAAAGATTAGAATGTGCTTCAATTGCTTTTTTAAATTCTGTTTGGCTCTGTGAATCAGGGATTCAACCGAAGAAAGGGTCGTTTGCATGACTTCCGCAATTTCCTGGTAACTCAATCCGTCCAGGTGGTGAAGCGTAAAGGCTACTTTTTGTTTGTCAGGGAGCCGGGCGACGGCCGCAAATAAATGCTGCATTTGTTCCTTATCTTCCAGTGCTACTCCCGGATGATGAAAATCAGGCGGGTGGTAGATCACTTCGTTATGCGTTCCGAACAGACTGCTCAAAAAGGAAAACCGTTTCTGTGCTTTCTTTTTCTGAATGGCTTTCAGCGCATTCGAGGTGGCAATCCGGTAAAGCCAGGTCGATAGCTTTGCTTCGCCCCGAAAAGCCGAAATGGTCTCATAAACTTCGACAAATACCTCTTGTGCAATGTCTTCTGCCTCTTCGGCGTTTTGTACCAGAGCCAGAATCGTATTATAGACCCGACGCTGGTAGGTCTCTACCAGATAGCGGAAGGCTTTTTCATCGCCTTTCTTGAGTCGGGGTATCAGTTCTGCTTCTAAAATCAAGGTATTTTGTCGGGGTTATACGTACTTAGGTCAGAAAGTTGCCGGTAACTTGCGGCCTGAGATTAAAAAAATGTAAAAAGAACCGGTACTTTGTTGTTTGCTGAGCCAAAACCGATTAACACTGAATACTATGCATCAACTCTTACTTGCCGTTACGTTTTTTCTGTTACTGACCAGCCCGCCCCGGATTGTGAAGGGACCGTATATCCAGAACCTGACCGAGACAAGCGTGACCATCTGCTGGCATACCGACACCCCGTCAAACAGCCGCGTATTATACGGCCTGCGGATGCATCAGCTGAACGGGGCAATCTTCAATAACCAGCAGATTACAGATCATTACGTCACGCTGAGCAATCTCGAACCCGGAACCCGTTATTTCTATTCATTCGGCAGCTCCGGAATCCGCCTTCAGGCCGATTCTACCCAGTATTTTACGACAGTACTGAAAAAAAATAAAAAATAATTACGGTTATACGGCCCGTATAGTATATTGAGTTAACTCCCTTAACAATCAGATTTCTTACTCTTTTGTAGGTGATAGTGTGTCTGATTTTATTGTTACCGAATACTGTGTTTTTGGTATTAAATTGAACTAATAGAGTTATTAAGTATCATTTGTGCTTCGTAAATGGCATTCCTTTTGATAAGAGTATGATGAATATGTAATCCGTTTATATTCTCTCTTTTCTCGTAGCTAAGGATATGCCCATTCACTACACTCAGAACGTTTATGCACTTTTCAGAACGATTACAAAAGCAACCTTTCTCAGCTTCTGGCTGGTATTGTCCGCGAATGTAAACGTATTTGGCGCAGCGGCTTTCCTGACCGCACCGCCATCCATCAGTGTTGCTTCCGTAACCGCCTGTACAGGCCAGATGGCCACGCTGGTTTCGACCGGATGTGCCGGCTCGATCTCATGGGAAGGCAACGGCATAAGCATCGGCGGCCCGACGACTTCAATAAGTTTTCAGACGCCATCCGGCGTTCAGTCGCCTACTGTCATTCCGTTCAGAATTACCTGTACAGAAAGTACGTCAACGGCGTCAACGACCGCAAATGTTACGGTTGTGCCCTCACCGTCGTTGACCATTACTGCTTCACCGGCAACGACCGTCAGTGAAGGTAATGCCGTAACGCTGACCGCTGCCGGTTGTGAATACGGAACGATGCGCTGGTCTACCGGAGCGGCCGATAACGGCAGAACACAGATCGCCGCCCTGCCCGTTCAAACCACCACCTACACCGCTACCTGTACTGTCGGAGAAACCTGCGTGGCAACGGCAACACGGACCATTACGGTTCAGCCTGTACCCAGACTAGCATTGTCGACCCTGGTCAGTAAAGGACGGGCTACGGTCGGGGAGGTGCTGACGTATACTGTTATCGTTTCCAATACCGGTAATGCCGCCGCCAGCAATGTTGTCGTGGAAGAGTATATCTCTGCGAAAGCAGTGTACATCCCTAATTCGGCAACCGCATCAACGGGTACGTTTACGGCGGGTATCCCGACCAATACCTGGGCGTTTGCGACATTGCCGGCCAACGCCTCGGCGACCTTAACCTATTCGGCCAGCGTAGTCGGAGAAGGTGTTGTTAATGTTACCAGTACCATCCAGAACGTAGATACAGTGCAGGTCTGTACGTCGATACCGATCCGTGTTTGTCCGGGCAGTAACTTTGCCGTGCAGGTTAATGCGCCGGCCGGGTACAGTTCCTATAAATTTTATAATGGTACCACACTGGTGCAGGAAGGGACGCTGAACAGCTACACTGCCACCACTGCCGGGGAATATAAAGTGCTGGTCGACGATGGTACCGGAACCTGCCAGCAGCAGTCCTGCTGTCCGCTGGTGATCGAAGAGGTACCGGCCACGCTGACACTTACATCCGCCACCGGTTCTACGCTTGCCATAGGAGCCAGCACAACATTGATGGCCGGTGGGTGTACAAGCGGTACGGTGGTTTGGGGTAATTCCTTCACCGGCGTCAGTCAGGTTGTATCACCAACAATAACAACGGCTTATGCTGCCACCTGTACAACGGCTGACGGCTGTACGGCAACCGCTGCTACGAATGTAACGGTTCTCAGTCCGCAGGTGTCGGTACAGAAGTTTGTGTCGGCGACTAAGGCACAGTTAGGCAGTCTGGTTACGTTTACCGTGGTGGTTGCCAATACCGGGCCGGTAGCAGCGAGTGCGGTGGCTGTCCGTGATTCGGTAGGCGGCGGGGTTATTGTGCCGGCCTCCGTCAATGTCTCGCAGGGGTCATTCTCGCCCAACTCGCTGACCAGCCTCTGGAATGTGGGTAACCTGCCGGCCAGTACAACGGCAACGCTGGTCTATTCAGTGAGTATCATTAACGAAGGCGTCGTATATGCGTCGGCGGCTACCGGCGGGCAGGTATCGCAGGTGTGTTTGTCGGTACCGGTGAAGGTTTGTGCCGGTGATCCGGTGCTTATTGAACTGACAGCACCGGCGGGATATACCCGCTACGAATGGTACCGTGGTACTGAAAAGGTTTACGACGGCCTGCTGACGAGTTTCACGGCCACCGCCCTCGGTGAGTACCGGGTAATTGGGTACAAAGGAGCTGTACAATGTCCTGATCTGACCTGCTGCCCGATTTATATCGAATCAGACAGTATTCCGCTATATACGGTGGCAGCGATTCGCCCGACCTGTCTGAGCAATCAGCCCCAGGCCAACGGTTCGCTCCGGCTGGCCGGTCTGGGCAGCGATACCGGCCAGTTTACCTACCAGTATTCAGAAGGGACATCATTTAACGCCGCCGCCGCACTTCAGGCGACTCCGGTTCCGGTACCTGCCGGCGGGGTGATTGCCAGCACCCTGAATCAGGCGAAAACCTACACCGTGCGGGTATACAACGCCCTTGGCTGCTTCCGCGACGTAACGGTCACCTTGTCCGTCAGTTGCGACTGCCCGCCGAACCTTTGCGTACCGGTTACGATCCGTAAAACCAAATCAAGACCGTAGGGGCGACCCCACGTGGTCGCCCAATGTTGATTGGGGTTGCGCTTCCTCCGGCTAGTTGGGCGACCACGTGGGGTCGCCCCTACCTATTCCAGACAACGGGAAATGATCCGGCATACTGCTGCGATTTCGTCACTGGTGTTGAAATAATGCGGAGACAGGCGGATAATCCAGTCAATGCCCTTGCGTTGAAAATCAATCAGTGCTGCCAGTGCTTGCTGAGCCGTGAAGACAATACCCGCTTGCCGTAAGTCATCTTCAAGTACCGGAAGCGACCGGTTTGCCACATGAAACGTCAGGATATTGCTTAGCACCGGGCCACGGTCCATCAATGTAAGGCCAGGAAGCGGAGCAAGGCCATGCCGGAGCTGCTGCATCAGGAGCTGATTATGGGCCGCAATCTGTTGGATACCAATCTGGTTTGCATACCGAATAGCTTCAGCCAGGCCCATAATCAGGAGCGAAATTTCCTGTGGTTCAAAACGACGGGCGGTGGGCTGGATGGTAAACTGATCGGGAGCCGTCCAGCTGGCTCCCCGGCGTTCGACAAACAACGGAGTAAGGCCAGCCTGCAAAGCCTTGTCGGAGACGTACAGAAAACCGGTATTACGCGGGCCGCGCAGAAACTTGCGCCCCGTCGCCACCAGAAAATCGGGCCGGATCCGGGTGACATCCAGCGGCAGCTGCCCCACCGACTGCGCCGCATCGAGCAGATACCAGACATCATACTGATGGCACAGCTGCCCGATTGTTTCGGCAGGCAAGACCGTGCCGGAGTTAGTGGGTATATGGGTAATGGCAACCAGCCGGGGGCTGTGCCTGCGTAACAGCTCCTCCAGATGCGTCAGATCCAGGTCACCGTCAGGCAGGTCATTAATCCGGATCAGTTGAATACCCAGCCGCTTTTGCAGCGAAAGAAAAACCAGCTGGTTGGAAATGTAGTCATTATTCGTGGTTAGTATCGTGTCGCCCTCGCGGAACGGGATGGATGACATGGCCCGGATAAAGGCGTCCGTTGCGCTGTAGGCATAGGCAATGTTATCAGGTTTTGTATTCAACAACAAAGCAGTTTCGTCGTAAAAACGGGCAATCTGCCCCGCCTGCTGCCGCTCAGCCCCGTAGCCGCCCAACTCATTTTCCAGCTGAAGGTGTTTTGTCATGGCGGATAAAACGGGCCAGGGCATGAGCGAAGCCCCCGCACTGTTCATAAACAAGGTATCACTGGTACAGCCGGGCGTATCCTGCCGGATTCGGGCAATACCGGGTAAAAACGTTAATTCTGTTTGCATGGAGCAAAAAAAGGATTTAAAACTGTACAGAAACAGATACACTTTACGGAATCTGCTTACGTACAGTTGCTGGCCGGGGCATTGCCTTTGCCCGAATTCCAGGTTAACTAACAAGATGAAAAAGCATCCGGAGAGGTTAATACGCCGGATGCTTTTCTGCCTTACCAGACAGTAATCCGGTCTTTTTGTGCTTTGTACATTTTATCGCCGGGCTGCACATTAAAGGCTTTGTAGAACGGCGTGAAATTCATCAGCGGACCGTTTACGCGCCATTTTGCCGGTGAATGCGGGTTGGTATTAACGTACATTCCCATGTAAGCATTCCGCGTTTTCACCCGCCAGATCCGCGCAATCGAGATGAAAAAGCGCTGGTCGGGCGTGAAACCGTCCAGTTTTTCTGTGCTCTTGCCTTGTTTCGTCAGTTTAAAGGCGTCGTAGGCAATGGCCACGCCCGCAATGTCGGCTGTGTTTTCGCCAACCGTCAGGGCACCTTTCACGTGTACCGAATCCAGTACGGTAAACTGGTTATACTGGTCAATCACCTGCTGGGTTCTGGCTTTAAATTTGGCGTAATCCGATTTAGTCCACCAGTTGGCCACATTGCCGTATTTGTCATACTGAGCCCCCTGATCGTCAAAGGAGTGGGTGATTTCATGGCCGATTACCATCCCGATACCGCCGTAATTCAGCGCGTCGTCGGCGTTTACATCAAAATAGGGCGGTTGCAGGATACCGGCCGGAAATACAATCTCATTCAGCGGCGGATTGTTGTAGGCCGTTACGGTCGGCGGCGTGGTATGCCACTCGGTGCGGTCAACTTTCTTGCCGGTTTTAGCCACATTGTACAGGTAATCATTCTTATTCGTGGCCAGACGGTTTTCGAAGTAAGCCCCCCGCTGCACCTCAACGGCAGAATAATCCCGCCATTTATCCGGATAACCGATTTTTTCGGTAAATGCATACAGTTTTTCCTTCGCGCGGGCTTTGGTGGAATCACTCATCCAGTCCAGTTTCGTGATGCGGGTCTCGAACGCTTTTTTGAGGTTGTCGACCAGCACGGCCATCCGCTTCCGCGCATCTTCCGGAAAATACTTTTTCACGTAGAGTTGTGCCAGGGCTTCGCCCAGTGACCCGTCGACGGCCTGGGTCATTTCTTCGGCCCGTGTCTTCTTCACGGCCTGACCCGTCAGCACTTTGGTATAGGCGAACGACGCATCGACAAACGGCTGGCTCAGGTAATTGGCGTAATTGGTGAGGGCACGGGCTTTTAAATAGAGCTTCCAGTCTGCCAGCGGAACGGCAGTCAGCAGTTCATTCAGCTTGTCGTAGTAGCCTGGCTGAGCAACGTTTACCGAATCGGCCTGTACGCCCAGATGCTGTAGCAGCGCCGGCCAGGCAAGCGCAGGGTGTTTCCGGGCCAGATCGGCCACGGCCAGTTTGTTATAGTTCGCCTTTACGTCGCGCCGCTCAATGTTTGTCCGGTGAGCGCCGGCCAGTTGCTTTTCCAGCCCATACGCCACAGCTGCTGCGTTTTCGGCGGCGGCCTGACTGGTGCCGGTCAGCTCAAACAAGCGGGTGAGGTAGGCACGGTATGCTTTCTGGATGCCGAGGGTTGACGAATCCGTTTTAAAGTAATAGTCGCGTTCGGGAAGCCCGATGCCGGTTTGCTGGAACTGCGCAATGTTGATGCTGCTCTGCCGGTTGTCAGGACCAACATAAAAACCGATAACTGACCGGTTTCCTTCCTTGTGTTCGTTGGCGGCCAGCGCCAGCATGGATGCGACGTCATTCAACGCGTCGATGCGGGCCAGCAAGGGCCTGATCGGGTCATAGCCGCGCTTATTGATGGCCGTGGTATCCATACCGGAGGCGTAAAAATCACCGACCTTCTGCTCAAGGCTGCCTTTCGGCTGCGGGGTGGCCGATACGCTGTCCAGAATTCCCTGAAGCCGGATGCGTTGCGGGTAGTTCAGGAAGGAATAGGAGCCGACGCCCGCCTGACTGGCCGGAATCTGGGCTGTATCGTTCCAGATACCGTTTGCATAGGTGAAAAAATCATTGCCGGGCTTTTTCGTGGCGTCGATGCCGGTGATGACGACGCGTTTCGTGTTCGGAATCGTTCCCCGCTGACAAGCGGCTGCCGTTAACAGTACAAGGGCTACGTAGACAAGTTGTTTCATGTTTTTGATGGAAATGTACACCCAAAATTGTATTCTATCAACTATAACAGCCGATTGTAAGGGTAGTGGTTTGGCAAACGAAGGTTAGTGAGGTCAGGCAGCGTTTTAGCTGCGTACAGCCTGCGCGTTCTGCCCGAAAATATACCCGTTACGTTGCAGGAATGGCTTCCCGTATCAAATTATGTAACGTTTCGTCATTTCCCGATGGGCCTGGCAGTGAGTTTTCCGGCATATCGGATAAAGTGCTGACGAGATTATTAAATTTACTCAACGTTAACAGCTAAACAAATAATTTTTCAGGATTGTCGTAGTCTTGTACGTCGGCAAGTTTACCGGTCAAATCAGTTTATGAAGTCCTCATCTGCTTCGTCATCGCCACTGCTGCGTGGGATCCGTCGTTTTGACTTTATTGCACTTATCATTAACATCACCATCGGAGCGGGTATTCTGGGTCTTCCTGCCAGGGTATACGCGTTGATCAGTACCTGGAGTTTGCTGGCTTATGCCGTCAGTGCTGCTGTGATCACCCTGATCATTCTTTGCTTTGCCGAAGTAAGCAGCCGGTTTAGTGGTACAGGCGGCCCCTACTTATATACACGGGTGGCTTTTGGCCCGCTTATCGGTTTTGAGGTAGGCTGGTTATTCTGGCTATCCCGCATGGTAGCTTTTGCCTCAATATGCAACTTGTTTGTTAACTACGCCTCTGTTTTTCGTCCGCAACTGGCCGGTGGATGGGAACGGGCCGGCTTGATGACGTTGCTGGTCGGTGGACTGGCCAGTCTTAATTACATGGGTGTTAAACAGTCAGCCCGGGTGAATACCATCTTTACCATCAGTAAGTTAGCGGCTATAGGCTTATTTGCCGGTATAGGCTTGTTTTTTGCAGATCCCGCTGCGTTTAGCTTTCAGACGTTACCTGGCTATACTCCGTTTTCACAGGCTGTATTACTGTTGATTTTTACATTCTCCGGTTTTGATGTGGCGGCTATCCCGGCGGGCGAAATCCAACAACCACAGCGGACGGTACCACTATCTCTTCTTGTATCAATTGGTACGGTTGCGGTACTCTTCATGGCCGTACAGGTTGTTTGTATTGGTACCTTACCCGATTTAGCCCGCTCCGAACGACCGCTGGCTGATGCAGCTGCGCGATTTCTGGGACCATGGGGTGCCGGATTTATTACAATTATAGCCCTGTTAACGGCCACCGGCACCCTTCACGCACTCATGCTGACGGGCCCCAGACTACTCTTTGCCATGGCAGAACAGAAGCAGTTGCCGGACTGGCTGGCCGCTGTACATCCTCGGTTTCACACGCCCTATACTGCCATTTTGGTTACCGCTGCGCTGCAGCTTATCCTGGCTATAACGGGCACGTTTCTTTATGCCCTGACGCTCAGTACGCTTATCCGGCTTACTTACTACGCCTTGACTTGTGCCGCCTTACCCTTATTACGGCGGCGGACGGATGTGCCGGGGGCACAATTCAGCGTAGCCGGCGGAGCGCTGATCGCCGGATCAGGTGTATTGCTTTGCGTCTGGCTACTGACCAACAGTTCAGGGCGTGAGGCGCGCGATGCCGCCATAGCCGCCGCCATAGGACTGATTATTGTTGGTGCGATGCGCCGGTACCGGCGTTCTCATTAAAGTGTGTACTGTTAAACCCATTTTGTTCCGGGCTATATTCACGCACGCAAAGCTCAGGCTTGGGTGAGTATGATTCTCAAAAAAAGACCGTTTTCTCTGTACATTTATTGCCCCGGCCGGTTATCAACAGTTTGTGTAAATTCAATTTTCAAATACTCAATGCTTCATCAACCTATTGCATCAGTACCCGCAAGAACCACAGAACGTGTTTGTGAAGTAGCTTGGTTTTCTGACCTTTGCGGAGAAGATACCGAATTCTTAAGTGTCCGTGATCCCGCCCGCAGTACCTTTGCCCACTGTCGTGCTATTGCCCTGGCAGCCGACCGTCTGGGTTTTAACAATCTACTCCTGCCAACTTCCTATATGACCGGTCAGGAGGTGGTTCCGTTTGCCGCTGGTGTTGCGCCAGATCTGCAACAAATTAATCTCTTAACGGCAATCCGGTGTGGTGAGATGCATCCGCCCATGCTCGCCCGGACCTTAGCCTCCCTCGACCAGATGCTCGAAGGAAGACTGACAATCAACATCATCAATTCCGATTTACCGGGTTATCGGGAGGATGCTGACTTCCGGTACCAGCGGTGTGCTGAAACCATCCGGATTCTGAAACAAGCATGGTCCGCTGATCGTATTGAACACGACGGCCCCGTTTATGGCCGGATTTCTCTGTCCACTGATCCCGTCAGGCCTTACCGCAGGAATGGAGGGCCACTGCTCTATATTGGCGGAACATCGGATGGGGCACGGAATGTCTGTGCCGAATATTGTGATGTTTTTCTGATGTGGCCTGAAACCGAGGAATTACTCTACGCCAATATGCAGGATGTTTCGGAGCGATCTGCCCGATATGGCCGGCAGGTCGATTTCGGACTTCGAATTCACATCATCGTGCGCGAAACAGAAGCCGAGGCGAAGCTATGGGCCCGGCATATTATGTCGAAGTTTGACCCGGTGCGCGGTGCTGCCCTGAAGAATGCATCGCAAAGCTCGTGGTCGCTCGGGGTAAGGCGACAAAATGAACTACGCGAAAATGCAGATTCAGAGGGGTTTGTTGAGCCGTTACTCTGGACAGACATTGGCAAAGCCCGTTCGGGGGCAGGTGGTGCTTTAGTGGGCAGTGCGGAACAGATTATCGAAAAAATAAACCGCTATATGGACATGGGTATCCGGGCTTTTATTTTTTCAGGGTATCCACTTATTGAGGAAGCTGAATGGTTTGCCCGCCTGGTACTACCTCATTTACCGGCTACGTCATTGTCCCGTCTGCAGGGGCGGATATAGGTCCGGAACTCATGGGCCGTCTTTTTTGTGCATCCTCCGGTTAGTCGGGCAACCACGTGGGCGGGTAACCACTTGGGGGGGCAACCACGTGGGGTTGCCCCTACGAATTGCCGACTTGGCAGGAACTTCCCGAAAGGTGCTGAAAAAAAGAGGGTTCGTTTGTAGCTTTGTCGCATAGAGTGGTTTCAGACCAGGTCTTCCCATGCACAAAAAACTTTACATTACATTTCTGCTTTACCTCAACGGGTTACTGGCGATGGCTCAGCAGCCAACAGCTTACCTGACCCGGATTCCGTACCTGCAGGTGGTCACGCCAACAGGTATCACCGTCCGCTGGCGAACGGATAAGGCCGTGACCGGTCAGGTGTGGTACGGCACTAATCCCGACCAGATGACGGCCATCGCGTCGGAAACACAGCCGACCACCGAACATATCGTTTCGCTCACCGGCCTGCAACCGGCTTCTACCTATTTTTATGCCGTCGGGCAGCCGGAAACAAAAATCGCCTACGGAGCCGATTATACATTTAAAACCGCTTTACCGGCCGGTGACCGCCGTCCGTTCCGGATCTGGGCGCTGGGCGATTTCGGGTGCGGTACCGACAACCAGTATGCGACCTATGACCAGTACAAAAAAGTCGCTGCGCAGAATCCGGCAAACCTGTGGCTGTGGCTGGGCGATAATGCCTATTCGGCCGGATATGACGAACAGTTTCAGCAGTTTGTCTTTAACGCATACACCAAAACCTTGCCGAATCTGCCGTTCTGGCCGGTGCCGGGAAACCATGATTATGGCAACAATGCCGATGTACGCGACCTGCCGTATTTTAACCTGTTTAACTTCCCGCAAAAGGGCGAAGCAGGGGGGCTGGCATCCGGCTCAAAACAGTATTATTCCTTCGACTACGGGAATGTGCATTTTGTGGCCCTCGACTCCTATGGCTATGAAGCCGGTCTGTGGCGGCTGGCCGATACAACCGGTACGCAGGTGCAATGGCTAAAACGGGATCTGGCCGCAACAAAACAGCCCTGGAAGGTGGTATTTTTTCATCACCCGCCTTATTCAAAAGGATCACATAATTCCGACACTGATCCTGAATTAATTGTAATTCGCGAGAACCTGACCGGCATTCTGGAACGGTATGGTGTTGATCTGGTTTTGTCGGGCCACAGCCACCTCTACGAACGGTCGTACCGGTTGCGGGGACTGAAAGGGCCGTCGACATCGTTCACGAAAAGCACTGATCTGGCAGAACAAACCAACGGCCGGTATGACGGGACGCCGAACAGCTGTCCGATGCTGGCAAAAGGGGAGGGTACGGTCTACATCGTGGCCGGTTCGGGCGGGCAGATGGACCAGGCGGTTGCCGCCGATTATCCGCACGTAGCGATGGCCTACAGCAATACCACCGTGGGTGGTTCCGTGCTGATCGACATGAACGACAACCGGATGGACGTTAAATGGCTGACCAGTACGGGGCAGATCGGTGATCAGTTTACGATTCTGAAAAACACAAACCGCACACAGCGGCTTTCGCTGGAATATGGCGAACAACGCGAATTGCAGGCGTCGTGGCCGGGTGAGTATCGCTGGCAATCGGGCCAGACAGGACGGTCAATTACCGTTTCGCCAACCCAGCCGGGCAGTTTTGCCGTAACTGATCCGCTGAACTGCCTCCGCGATGAGTTTCAGCTCAGTGTCCTGCCCAAACCACGCCTTGTACCGGCAACGCCTCCGGCAACATCGGTCTGCGTCGGCACCAGCTTTCCGGTGCTGATAACCGCTGAAAACTCGACGAAAGCTGATCAGTGGACGTATGACATTCAGCTTTCTGATGCGGCCGGCCGGTTTGATGCGCCGACGGTCATCGGCAGCGGCACCCGCCAGAGCCTGCGCGCCACGATTCCGGCCGCTTTGCCGGCGGGCAGTGGCTACCGCTACCGTGTGGTGACGAAATCGGTCGATTTTGCCGAATCGGTTGAGAGCGCCACGTTTGCGGTGAAAGGCCTGTCGATGGCCAGCCTCAGCGGTAACGCCACCATTATGCAGGGCAGCAGTACCCCGTTATCGATCACCTTTACCGGCGACGGGCCGTGGAAGGGCGTTCTGAGCGACGGAACAGCGTTCTCCGCTACTACTTCGCCGGTTACGCTGACGGTACAGCCACAGGCGACCACTACTTATCAGATTCAGCGCGTAGAGAACAACTGCGGGGCTGGTATGGTGTCGGGCCAGGCCTTGGTGACCGTGCAGGTAATTATGGGAGCCGAGGAGCTGGCAGGTGGTACACTGGCCGTGTATCCGAATCCAACGTCGGGCCAGGTGTCAGTAGACCTGACGCTGCCATCGCCACAGGCTGCTACGCTAACCGTGCTGAATACGCAGGGGCAGGTGGTGCAGACTAAAGGGTTTAAGGCGTCAACTGCGCATCATAGCCAGCTGCAACTGCCCGCCACTGCCGGTACCTACCTGATCCGGATCGAGGTCAACGGCAAGCAGGTGACGCGGCGGGTTGTGAAGCTGTAGAGAACGGTCAATATATGAAAACCCCGGAAGTTTCAGGCTTCCGGGGTTTTTGCGTTTATACCCGCCCTGATCAAAATAAGCTAAAAAAGATTAAACGAACAGTAGGGTTGTCTAGATAAAATAAAGGACCTTCCTGGAAGTTCAAAACTTCCAGGAAGGTCCTTTATTTTATCAGGTGTTGTAACTTCTGAGAAGTCACAACACCTGTCCCAGTCCGAACAGAATCACAAACAGCAGCGTCGATAACGCCAGCTGACCCAGCCGCGGGTTCAGGCTGCCGGCCTGGCTATGATTCGCGATGGCACGGCCGTTGATAATGAACAACGGAAACGACAGCACATACAGGTAGCCAATCGCCGGAGCGCCCGACAGCACCGAATATGCCAGCGCCATAATCATGCCGCCCAGCAGCAGAAACCAGTGGTACTGAATGGCACGGGCGCGGCCCAACCGCACCGGAATCGAATTCTTGCCGGTTTTGGCGTCTGTTTCGATGTCACGAATATTGTTGATATTCAGTACGCCCGTGGCAAAAAAGCCTACACTGCTGGCAGGCAGCAGCAAGGTAGCGGCAAACGACATAGTTTGCAGATAATACGTGCCCATCACGCCGACCCAGCCGAAAAAGATCAGCACGGCAATATCCCCGAAACCGGCATAGCCGTACGGACGTTTGCCGTTGGTATAGGCGATGGCGGCGGCGATACACAGTACCCCGAGCACCAGAAAAATCCAGAATGTATAGGAAGTACCGGTGGTATCAGACGTGGTAATGGCCGGTTGCGACGTTGCTTCGATCAGCAGCCAGATGCCGGTAATGAGCGACAGGGCTGATGTCACCACGATACCTTTAAACATGGCTTCCTTCGTGATCAGACCGGTGGCCACGGCGCGGCGCGGACCTACGCGTTCAGCGGTATCCTTGCCTGATATCGCATCGCCGTAGTCGTTGGCGAAGTTAGACAGAATTTGCAGGAAGATGGTCGTCAGGGACGCCAGCAGGGTGATTGTCCAGCTGAACTGGCCGGCGGCAGCGGCTAAAAAACTGCCTAAGATAATGCTGGCCAGTGCCAGCGGGAGAGTGCGCGGACGGGCCGCAGCAAGCCAACTTTTCATACAGGTCTCAAAAATGAATGAGTGAATTACACAATCATTTGCTGATTCTGCAATTCACTCATTCAAACAAGCTTAAAAAAATCTATTCCAGACCAACTGCTTTCAGAAATTCCGGCGCTGTAGGTTTCACGGCCGAGGCAAAGAAATGGGTCACCTGACCTTTTTCGTTTACTACATACTTGCAGAAGTTCCACTTAGGTGCCTGGTCATTCCAGCCGTTCTGGTCTTTTTTCGACAGCCACTGATACAGCGGGTGCTGGTTTTCGCCAACCACGTCGATTTTCTCAAACATCGGGAACGTTACCCCGTAGTTTTTCTGGCAGAACGAAGCGATTTCCTGATTACTGCCTGATTCCTGGTTGCCAAAGTTATTGGCCGGAAAGCCCAGCACCACTACTTTGTCGCCGTGCTCTTTGTAGAATTTCTCCCAGTCGGCGTACTGTGGCGTGTAACCGCAGGCTGAAGCTGTGTTGAGCAACACCACTTTTTTGCCTTTGAACTTATCCAGATTGACCGATTTGCCCTCCAGCGACTTCATCGTGAAATCGTACAGGGATTTTGTACCAGCATAGTCCATAGTTGCAGGAGCCGTGTAAACGGCGCTTTTGTTGCTGAAAATGTGTTTGATGATACGGCTTACCGACATGAAACTAGAAAGGGTAACGATGACCGCCAGTGTAGCGATGGTTAATAGAACGGGCTTTTTCATTGGTTTGGTTTACATTTTGTCAGGTACTTCAATGCCTAATAACGACATAACCTTACGAATGGTTTGACCGACTGCCTGAGAAATTGCAAGGCGAATCTGAGCTTTTTGTACGTCGGGTTCCTGCAGGATCGACACCTCGGCATAGAACTGGTTATACGTCTTCGCCAGATCATAGGCAAACTGGGCCAGCTGCGAGGGCGCATAGGCCGCTCCGGCATCGGCAATCCGCTGCGGATACTGGCTCAGCAGGTAGATCAGCTGCTGCTCAAGTTCGTGTAACTGAACACGTTCCGGAATCGCAATCCGGGTTAATTCTCCGGTCAGCAAACCGTTCTGTATTGCCTTGGCCTCTACCGATTTGGTCCGTGTATGGGTATACTGAATAAACGGCCCGGTATGGCCATGCACGTCAACCGACTCGGCAGGGTTAAACATCATCCGTTTCTGCGGATCTACCTTCAGCAGGTAATATTTCAGTGCGCCCAGGCCAATCATCCGGAACAGGGCATCGCGCTGGCTCTCCGACATGTCGTCGTACCGGCTTTTGGCGGCTTGCTCGGCGGCTTCAGAGGCGGCGTTGGTCACTTCGCGGATCAGGTCATCGGCATCAACAACGGTGCCTTCCCGCGATTTCATTTTCCCGCTTGGCAGGTCGACCATGCCGTACGACAGGTGGTAGCAGCCCGGCGCGTAGGAACGGCCCAGCCGCTTCAGGATCGCAAACAGTACGTTAAAGTGGTAATCCTGCTCGTTGCCTACCACCCAGACCATGCGGTTGGTGCCGAAGTCCTGAAACTTAATATCGGTCGTGCCCAGATCCTGGGTCATGTACACCGATGTGCCGTCAGACCGGAGTACCAGTTTCTGGTCGAGGCCTTCGCTGGTGAGGTCAATCCAGACCGAGTTGTCATCTTTACGGTAGAAAACGCCTTTTTCCAGCCCTTCCTCCACGACATCCTTGCCGAGCAGGTACGTGTTTGATTCGTAATAGGTTTTATCGAAGCTGACCCCGATTTTGCGGTAGGTTTCGTCGAAGCCGGCAAACACCCACTCGTTCATCTGTTTCCAGAGCGAAACCGTAGCGTCGTCGCCCTGTTCCCACTTCCGGAGCATTTCCTGGGCTTCCTGCATCAGCGGGGCTTTTTTCTCGGCCACTTCCTTGTCCATGCCACCGGCAACCAGCTGTTCTATCTCAGCCTTGTAAGCCTTGTCGAACAGGACATAATATTTGCCGATAAAGTGGTCGCCTTTCATCCCGGCCGATTCCGGGGTTTCGCCGTTGCTGAATTTCTGGTAAGCCAGCATCGACTTACAGATGTGAATTCCCCGGTCGTTGACCAGACATGCTTTTACGACATCATAGCCATTCGCTTCCAGAATCCGGCTGACCGAATCGCCGAGGAAGTTGTTGCGGAGGTGGCCGAGGTGAAGCGGCTTGTTGGTATTCGGTGAAGAGAACTCAACCATCACCGATTCGTCTTTCTTCGGTAGGGTACCGAATGTCGGGTTACCCAGAATGCTGTTCAGCACGTTCAGCCACACGGCATCGTCAATGCTCAGGTTCAGAAAGCCCTGCACAGCATTGAAGACGCTGACGACCGGCGAGTTTTCCTGAAGCCATGCGCCGATTTCCTGCCCGATTACGTGCGGTGGTTTGCGGAGGGCTTTGGTAAGCGGGAAGGTTACGAACGTATAGAGTCCTTCAAATTCTTTTTTGGTCGGTTGCAGCGTTACCTCGTCGATGGTAGTGCCATACAAGGTGCTGATGGCTTGTTGAATATCCTGTTTAAGCTGGTCCTGAATGTCCATTTACATCATCTACCGCTTCAGCGGTGGTATTTTTATGGGCGCAAAAGTACTAAGCTTTCTCCGGTTTTCGTCCGGCAGGGATTCAGAATGTTGTAGCAGGGCGGGATAGGTAGATTATGCCGGGAGCCGGACTATAACCGTTTGCATGAGTATTTGCCGGCACCCTGTTCGAATGATAATGAATGGGATAGGCTTTGATCTCCCTGCCAAAACCATCAGCCCATTTAATCGGTTATCCGCTTAGACACACCAAAACCGTCAGCTACAGGAGGGCTGACTGGTAGAAAAACGGTAACTTAAGCCTTTTAGTCAAAAAACAATTGTATGCTTCAACGTCTCCTTTTCGGTATCGGTTTACTGGGTTGTTGCCTGGCGCAGCCTGTCTGGGCCCAGTTTGAACAGGCCAAACGGATCGAAATTGTCCCGGATGAAAATCAGGATGAGACGTTTGATATGACACCCTTGCAGGAACGGGGGGCGTTGCTGACTGTCCGCCGCAGTGGCTATTACGCCGCCTCATCCATGCAGTTCCGGTTTATCCGCTACACTACCGATCTGAAAGAGCAATGGGCGGTTGACTACAAACCGGACTATAAATACAATGCCGTTACCTCGTTCCACAATGCGGAATACATGTACTGGCTGTTCCACGAATCCGACTCGGAACGTTACCTGTTTTTCCGGATAAATCTGGAAGACGGCATCACCGAAACGTTTGAAGGAGAATTGTTATACGGCCTTACTGTACAGCAGTTTAAGGTGCTGAACGGACAGGCCTATATCGGCGGTTACCATCGGGAACGGCCGGTAATTCTGTCGTTTTCGTTTTTTGACAAAACCATGAAAGTGCTGCCCGGCCTGTATTCAAACCATCAGGAAATCAGCAGCCTTGAAATTGACGAAGCGCGGCGGGAGGTGCATGTGCTGGTTCACACGATGCGGAAAAAATGCCAGTTTTCGCTGCGGTCCTATAATTACGAAAGCAAACCGCTGCGTACTGTGGAGTTCGACGGCGCTGAGCGCAGCCTGATCTCGGGAAAACTGGTTCGCATCAATGAGCAGGAGCAGGTACTGATCGGCAACTATTCAACGGATTGTACGCCTTACTCGCAGGGCGTATATGTTACCCGTGTGCATGGCGCCGACAATGGTCCTGCCAATCCGGATAACATTCAGTTTATCGAATTTTCGCAGTTAAAGAATTTCTTTAACTACCTGAAACCGCGCCGGCAGGAAAAGCTGATTGCCAAAATTCTGAAGCGCAAGGAAACCGGCAAAGACTTTAAATTCCGTTACCGGCTGCTGGTCCATGATGCGATGCTGACCAGCGACGGGCTGGTACTGCTGGCCGAAGTATATTATCCGCAGTACCGGGGAACCGCCTTGCCGTATACCGGTAATGTTACCCGCAGTGCCGACCGCTATTACGAAGGGTACCGGTACACGCACGCCTTTGTGTGTGGGTTTGACCGGCAGGGTAATCTGTTGTGGGACAACTGCCTGCCGATTGAGGATCTGGAAAGC
This sequence comes from uncultured Arsenicibacter sp., assembly GCF_945952095.1. Taxonomy (GTDB): domain Bacteria; phylum Bacteroidota; class Bacteroidia; order Cytophagales; family Spirosomataceae; genus Arsenicibacter. Next base: position 38,306 of record NZ_CAMFHL010000044.1, read on the forward strand.
AGCGAGCTGACGGAGAAAGTGCAGGTCTCACAGCGGGATGACAAACTGGTACTGGCCTACCCGAATAAAGACAAAATCCATACTGAAGTGATTCAGGGAGCCAATACCCTGAAGGAGCGGGAAAATTTTTCGCTCAAGGATATGTATAAAAAAGGCGAACTGTTACAGTCGGATCATGAGAACATCATGGCCTGGTACGGGCAGTATTTTCTGGCCTGCGGCATGCAGAAATTCTCGTCGAGCCACGACGGAACGGGTAAAGAGGTTTATTATATCAACAAAATGACCTACCAGCTCAGCGACCTGAAGAAGGTAACCGAGACCTCAACGCGAAACCCCTCAGCGCGCCGTTACGAATAAAATCGGCGTAACACCTTGCGTCTCTTTTTGCAGCACTGAGACGCAAAATATTGCGTCTCTACAGGAATTTACGGATCAGGGTAATAACCAGATTCAAAACAACACTGACAACGATGCAGGTGACGATGGGGAAGTAAAAGCCGCCGTTTTTGCCTTCAATCCGGATGTCGCCGGGCAAGTGCCCCAGCCACCTCAGTTTATCCCCGAAAAAATAAATAAGCGCGCCAACGGCCACAATCGCAAGGCCGATGTAGATGATGTATTTGCCGGAAGCAGGATTCATAGGACAAAGATAACCGGATCCGGCGTTCAGGCTGCAACTCCGTAAATCATGCTATAGGCTGACGCTAGTCATGAGAGCCGCAGGCAGGTTGATCTACTTTTGATTAACCAAATTCCTTGTGCCCCATGAAAACTATTCTTTTTGCTACAGACTTTTCGGAGGCCTCAGAAAATGCCTCGATGATTGCCATGCAGATGGCGGCTCAGCTCAACGCACGGCTGGTGCTTTTTCATGCGTATCAGCCCTGGCTGTTCAAAACCGATTTTCCGGTAAAAGGCACCCTGAACCCCGAACTCCAGCGGCTGGAGGCCATGCGCAATCTGGCACGGCTGCGTCGGAAACTGGCTAAATCGTCGAATACAAAGGTAATGGCAGAAGTGGTTGCCCGTGAAGGCCTGACGCTCGACGTATTACAGGAGATCGTGAACGAATGTAAGCCGGATGTACTGGTGATGAGCACCGCCGGCGACGCGCCGCAGGCATCGCGGCTGTTTGGCAGCCTCACAACCGCCATGATCGCCCGAACCACCGTACCGATGCTGCTGGTTCCGCCAACGATTTCAACGCTGCATATCAGACAACTGACCCTCGCCCTTGACCTGACTAAAACGGTGGACGCCGTGGCGCTCGACAGTGTTGCCCGGTTTGCGCTGGCCTTTGAGGCTGCGGTAGATATGGTCTGCATTACCGCGAACCCCGAAGACCCGGCTTTGCGCAAGGCGGCCGAACACATACGCGAGCTGTTCCGGTTGGTGCCGCATACCATGAGTCTGATCAAAGGCGAGCACCTGACCGAAAAGTTGCAGCGGTTTATCGACGAGCATAAAACCGATATGCTGGTGATGCTGCCACAGGCACATGGCTGGTTTGAACAACTCTTTACCGAAAGTAATACCCAACGCATGGCGCGTCAGTCGGATATACCGGTGCTGGCCGTCGTCTAATCAATACAACTATGAAAACTGCCGTAAGTCAGCAAATCAGTGATTACCACCTGCTGCACCGGATCTGGCAAAGCGAGCTCCGGACCGCCGAACAGCAACTCGGCGTTTACCGTGAACTGCTGGATTCCGTGAATGATCCGCAGGTTGCCCGCCAGAGTGCCCGGCTGGCCGATGAAATCGAGCACTACAAACGGCTCGTACCGGAAATCCTGCACGAAATGCATGATGTGGATGTAGAAATGGTCGTGGCCATCCGGAATCAGGAGCGGATTGACCAGGAAACCCGGAAGGACCAGCGGTACCTGCAGGAAAAGATGGACGATTTCGACGCCGACTACCAGCGCTTCCGTCAGCAGATCCGCCGTTTTCTGGCCGAAACATTAATTCACCCGCTATGACAGTGATCATAACGCAGGCCGTATCCGGACTGTAGTTTCGCGGCAGATTTAGTAGCAATTACCCAGTTTTGACATGATTATACTTTGTTTTTTTCTCCTCCACTGGTATTTATCGGTGTTTATGCAAACGTTCTTTCTGCATCGGTATGCAGCCCACCAGATGTTTACTATGAGTAAGGGTTGGGAGAAGTTTTTCTATGTACTGACGTTTATTTCACAGGGTTCGTCGTTTCTGAGCCCCAGAGCTTATGGAATCATGCACCGGCTGCACCACGCCTATGCAGATACCGAAAAAGACCCGCATTCGCCGGATTACTCCGATAACCTGTTCGATATGATGTGGAAAACAAAAGGGTTTTACAATGATATCGTACACAACCGTGATCACATCGACCCTAAATTCAAAAAGGGCGTGCCGAACTGGGAGTTTATGGAGTGGCTGGGCGACCGCTGGTTTGTGCGGATTGCATGGGGAACGGCTTATGTGCTGTTTTATATCTACTTCGCTACGTCGTGGTGGATGTTCCTGCTGCTGCCGTTCCATTTTCTTATGGGGCCGGTTCACGGCGCGATCATTAACTGGTATGCCCACCGCTATGGCTACACCAATTTTAAGGTAGATGATACGGCAAAAAACCTGCTGCCGTTTGACTTCCTGATGATGGGCGAATCGTACCACAATAACCACCATAAATTCGGCGGACGGGCTAATTTCGGAGGTTTCCGCTGGCACGAATTTGATCCGACCTATCCATTCCTGAAATTCCTGAATGGCCTGGGCGTCATCAAACTAAAATTGAATAACGACCTGAAATATATGTAGTCCGATTCCCTTGTGAGTGACCTTCCTCACAAATTTCATTACCAACTAACTACTAAAAAAAGCCGGAACTTCCGGCTTTTTTTGTTTTTGTTTTAGAGGCCGGACCTTCCTGGAAGTTTATAACTTCCAGGAAGG
>NZ_CAMFHL010000045.1 GCF_945952095.1 uncultured Arsenicibacter sp.
GGAGTCGTCGGCAGCGTCAGATGTGTATAAGAGACAGCGCAATAGTCAGAAAAGAAAATATCGCAAGGGTCAGTTTCGCTTTCATGGTCGTAACATGTGAAATGGTTGTCTTTGACGGTAAGATAGCAAGAGGCCGGGAATGGTTTCCTCCCTGACCAAAAAGTAGCTTATTGTAAGATGTTTGTTACGAAAAGCGGCATTATGTATGTCAACCAGCATGTCTCATTTACATTTGCAGCTATGAGAACCATTTGCTTTCTGCTTTGTCTGGCTGTTTTTCCGGCTTTTGCCCAATCATCATCTGATTCCCTGCGGTTTGTCCGCCAAAACTGGAAACAGACGAAACTCAAAAAAAGGGTTTTCTGGCGGGAAGCACATTTCGACACGCTGTTCCAGGCTCCGCAAAACCTGAACGTCCTGATTTTTCCGAACGGAAAGCGTAAGCCATCCATTCACCTCGGCTCTGCCGGACAGGCACTGAAAGCAACGAGCTGGTTCGGTAACCGGGATCAGGCGCTGGCGGCAGTCAACGGAACATTTTTTGACGTCAAAAACGGCGGGTCTGTCGATATGATCAGCGTTGGCGGGCAGTTGATGGATTCAACGCGCTACACTTCCGGCAAACCACTGGCAGAACACCAGCAGGCAGCAGTTCTGATTGAAAAGAATACGTTAAGCGTCGTTTTTGGGGGTAACCACGCTGGCTGGGAACGGGCATTGACTGCGCCGGATGTGATGGTCACTGGGCCGTTGCTGTTGCAGGAGGGACGCCGGCATACCTTACTGAAGAATGCCTTTAACGATAACCGTCACCCGCGCACCTGTGCCTGTGTAACAACGGATAACAATGTGATTCTGCTGACAGCCGACGGGCGTAATGCTAAGGCGGCAGGGCTGAATCTGCACGAACTGGCCTCGGTCATGAAGTGGCTGGGGTGCCGTGACGCCATCAACTTTGACGGGGGCGGGTCAACAACGATGTGGATTCGTGGCCAGCCTGAAAACAGTGTGGTCAATTACCCTTCTGACAGTAAACAATGGATACATACCGGCGAACGGCCGGTGAGTAATGTGGTATATGTGAAATAAAAAAGGGCAGCTTTCAGGAGCTGCCTTCTTTAATTCAGGCTGTGATGACGTCCGGTGTCGAACCGGAACTACATAGACAGCTCTTTCGCTTTATTCATCATTTGTACACCATGTACGAGCGATGCCCCGCCACGGATTGCGGCGGCAACGTGCACGGCTTCCATCATTTCCTGCTCCGAACAGCCCTTTTCGAGGGTATCGCTGGTATAGGCATCAATGCAGTACGCGCATTGAACCGTGTGGGCAACAGCCAGTGCAATCAGTGATTTTTCACGGGCAGTCAGTGCTCCTTCTGCAAAAACGGCACCATAGTAGCTGAAAAATTTATCAGCCAGTTCTTTCTGAAACTCGCCGATTTTACCAAATTTTTTGAGGTCTTCGGGGTTGTAATAGGTTTCCATCTGTGTTTTCTGAATGTTAAAAAGAATTCCTGGTCAGGCAGCCGCAGGCGATACAATCGCCGGAAAGGGCAGTACGGCCACTTATTTAACGCTGAATCTACGAGATATTTTGCATAAAAATCATTGTCGCCGCCCAGGTCAGGCCAATGATTACAACCAGAAAAAGGATAGCTGGTTAGTCTTCCACAGAAAAAAAAACGTATTGCTGGCAACGAATGGCTCAGAAAAGCGGTCATAGGCTAATAAGCAGACACCTGTGCAGCATGTCAGGCTGGTGATCAAGATGCATTTATGCTACCTTGCCGGTATGAATTTGCAGACACATGAAGGAAAACACAGTAAAAACAAAACTAAAGAATAAGCAGCCTGTATTTGGTGTCCTGTCGGGCTCGCCGGACCCGGAAATTGCTGAAATGTGCGGCGTTTTCGGACTTGATTTCTACATGATCGACGGTGAACACAGCCCCGTCACACCAGGTCAGGCGCTGGAAATCGTACGGGCCTGTGAACTGAGCGGCATCATTCCGATGGCCCGGATTCGCAGCAATGATCCGAAACTGATCCTGCAATACCTGGATGCGGGTGTTATGGGCATTATGATGCCCGGCATCAGAACGGCAGATGATTTGCGTGCGCTTGTCAGCGCTGTAAATTACCCGCCGGAGGGAGAACGCGGTCTGGGATTTGTCCGTGCGGCCGGCTACCTGCAGGGGGCATTTGACCAGAAAGAATATATCCGTTTTGCCAACGAGCAAATACTGGTGCTGCCACAGATCGAAACCAGAGAAGCGGTTGATAATCTGGACGAACTGGTAACGATTCCTGGTATTGACGGGTTTGTGGTCGGACCGCGGGATCTGGCGCTGTCACTTGGCTACATCGAAGGCCCCGGACACGAAGATGTAAAACGCACCATTGCCAGGGTAGTCGGTAAGATTAATCAGGCCGGACTAATTGCCGGAACAACGGCCTCAGGCGGCGATCAGGCAAAGGCCTTGATCGATCGTGGGGTACTTTTCTGCCTGAATTCGGTTGCAGGGCTGCTGAAAACATCAATTACAGAGTTTACCAGGAAACGCAGTGTGTAGAAAAATGACGCAATTTATACGCCCTGGTTAGCCGGCACGGCCGAAGTGAAATGACTGCCAGTTGCTTACATAAAGTTACTTAAGTTACCGACGTATATAAAAGTGAATATGAAGAAATACCGTTTACTAACTTACTTAAGTTTCTGGTATGCTGTTTTCTGAGTTTATCTATTTTTATAGCGCTGGTAATGATGTTTTTAGTTATAACTGGTAAATAAGTTAAGTAGAGAAATGTAGTTTTTGTGATTTGCTCAAACAAATGTGTTTTCTGTAAGTTTGCGTTTGTAAACACCCGTCCGCTCGTATGAACATAAAAAATGAGGGGTGTTTTTGGGGCTGACGCTGTTACATTAGTGAAACGGCACGTATTAAAGTGGGCAATCCGGAACGCTTTACTTACCTGGCCGGCACTTGGTTCCTGACGTCAGGACCGGAGAATAAACTTTAAAGTACATTTTTAATTAAGTAACGTTAAGAGTATCGAAAGTACGTAATTGTACACTTCCAATAATTGCCCTGACAGGTGACTTGCTGATCCGAATCAGGCAATTGGATAAAAAAAATGGATTTTTAGCTGTCCAGGCCGTATTTTTTTGGAATAGTGACAGACAATTACAAGTTTCGTCTCAAAATAGTAAAATGTCGTTTATCATGACCAGAATTATCCGACAACTCCTCTTAGAACGGGCAAAATGGCGTCAATTTGTAACTTATGCGGCTGCAGGGTCGTTGGTTACAGGTTTGTTTTTTTCGTCGCCGGATGCCTACGCTCAACAAGCAGACACCGTTCGCCGAACTACCCAGGGAGATCGTTGTACTCCCCGCGAAAACCTCTTTAAGCTAGGGATTCGTCCTTACAGCGACACGCTGAAACGCGCTGACTTTAAAGCGCAGTATGGCAGCACCGCCGAGCTTACTGACTGCGATACAACCTTACAGACGTTCGTATTGGTTCGTCGCCCTTCTCCGTGGAAAGTTGGTCTGTTTGCGGGACCTAACTTCGCATATTGCGGTACATGGGACAACACATTCGGGCCGAACAAACGTGACAAGTCATTGTACAACGGTACTGGTTTCAATATCACCGGTAACGCTGACTATTACTTCTCACGGCCTGAACGCCGGCTGAAATTCGGGCTGGGCGCTGCGTTAGGCTACCAGAACTACATTACACGTTCGGCTTACCGCAATTCACTGGTTGACCTGGGTGTCAGCCGTGGTATTCCGGCTAACCAGATTTCGGTCATTCACCGGTCTTCGGAAGATATGTACCTGACAATCGGTCCGGCCCTGCAGTGGATTTTTGCCCGCAGCCGCCGGAACCCGACCTGTACATCATTCCTGGAGCTGGCCGTTCGCGGTGGTTTGTTCCGGACACAGGCCGCAACGATTGCCGCCTTCGCTCCGGCTCAGAACGACCGGTTGATCCGCTCGGTTAACCCAAGTGATAAATTGTACCACCCGGGTGGTCTGATGTCATTGGGCGTATTTTTCCCGCTGCGTAACAACTGGCACCTGGGTGTTCAGGCACAAGGGTTCTACACAAAGCTGAACTACCTGATTGTTGATAACGGCGGAGATATGGCCGGTCAGCTGATGGAGTTCGAACGGAAGCACGGTGGTTTCAGTGCCGGCTTAGCGGTGCGCAAAGGCTTCAACCAGAAGCGTCTGATTCCAAAGGCACCAACATCGTGTCCTACCTGCGACTCGATCCCGACAGTTGCTGTGCGTTTCAACAACATGCGCATCAATGGTCAGACAGTGGCTTACCGCGACAGCCTGACAGAAACACTGACGGCACCGGTTGTGAGCTGGAAGAGCACAACGCTTAACGCACGCAACGAAACGTTCACCGCCCGTCTGTACTACCGTCCGGACACAGTTGTTACCTCAACCGGTGATCAGGTAATTGCGCAGAAAATCAACACGACAGATACTACTCTGGCGCTGCCAACAGAATTCCTGAGCAATGGCCAGCCTCGCCGTGGTTTCTACTATGTAACGGTACACAACCGTCAGGATGCAAAATGCGGTTCATGTATGAGCGAAGTTGCAACAACAAGCTTCGCGTTCCTGAATCCTGCACAGCCTGTTCTGGCCAGCGCACCATGCAAGTATACGCACAAACTGGAGCGTCTGGAAGTTAACTACCGCACGCCGTACACACGTGAAGTGGCTAATGTATGTTATTGTAATGGTACTGTTACGTCAGTTGGTGATACGGTTACCCGTCTGCGCTACCGCAGCCTCAACCGCCGTCTGGCTGGTGAGTACTCATTCGAGAACGAGCAGCTGGTGCTTAACCTGAAAGACCTGCCTGGCGATCTGGCTCAACTGTTACAGACAGAGAAGTCACGCATCGAAAGCGGTTCGGTTACCCGGTACAAAGGCCGTCGTGTTCGTCCGCAAGTACAGAACTTCCGTGCGGTATTCACCGTTACGCAGCCTCCTTGCAACGGCCAGCCTGAATCAGTTATCGGTTCATTCAGCGTAGTGATCAGCGACAACACGTACTCGATCACAAGCCTGCGTCCATTGTCAGATGCTGAATACCAGAAATTAATTACACCTGCTCCGGCACCTGCACGCCGGTCACGCAGCCGTCGTTAATCGATACAAAACAGCGTAAAACAGCACGGGCCCGAAGGATTCCTTCGGGCCCGTGCTGTTTTTTGATACCGGCTGCTGAAGATCAGCGATAGTAAGGGAAACGCTGCTATCCGGATAAAGACAGGTTTTCGGGTAAAACCACCGGCATCTAAATTATTTAATAGCCGGCAATCAATTATTTACCACCAGAAAGGTAGCAATACCTTCATACGATTTAACCCGTTCGTAACCGTTTTTAGGCTTGGCAAAGACGTAAACCGTGTAGGTGCCGGACGTAGGCAGGTCAACCGCCAGCTGGTACGTTGATCCTTGTTTTCTGACTGACACATCGGATTGAGCCGTCATCATCCCTTTAGGTCTGCCTACTGAACAGGTAAATTCTACGGCCTGATTCGGGTTTTCGAAGGTTAAGACAACCTGCCCGTTGGCGCGCAGCAGACCGCGTTTCGGAAAGGCAGGATTAAAGCCAAGCCGGAAATAGGCATCGTGAATTTTTGGATACCTGTCAAACTCACCCTTGCTGACCGGCCGGCTGAGGAGCTGCCATTTCGGATCGTTCGGGTAGTGCTGGGCAATAAACTGTTCCGGATCGGTGAGAAAATAGTGGTCATTAAAACGCCCCTCCTTGGCCGTTGTGGCTGCCCAGGTCAGATCAATCAGATACCAGTCACCATCCAGCCGCACAGCATTCCATTCATGATCCAGCCGGGGAATCGGCATACCTGCCTGTGAATCGCTGACCCGGGAATACCCCTTCACGTTCTCTACCTGAACGCCTGCCTGTTTCAGCAGTTGTTTGTAAATCAGGGCAAAGCCGGTACAGACTGCCCGCCGGCTTTGTAATACCTTCGTCGCATAATCTACTTCCGAATAATACACCTGGCCACTGTAAATAGAACCGTCATACCGGATATGACTCAGTACCCAGGCATAGATCGACCGTGCCTTGGCCGTTTCGCTGTGAGCAGGTGCTGTCAGGTAGGTTGCCAGCGTTTTCAGATTCCGTGTATAGGCTTCCGGAGTTCGTATCGCATACGAGTCAATTACCTGATATTCACTGGCCTCCCATGCTGTATTGAGATTGGCAGAAACTGTTTTTTCGGATACAACAGGGTGAAAATCAGGAGCAAAAGCAGAACTGATAAATAAAAATGTAGCTGGAAAGAGCCGGGTAATGTAGTTTCGCATACGGTCAGATCAATCACACATCAATCTAACTAGTATGCTTCGTTTTTTATTGTTCAATGTATGTTTCTCTTTTTATAGCATGATGAATCTCAATGCCCAGCCGGTTGCATCCCGGCTGGAAACGTTTTCCTTTCGCCTGAAACCTGGTCAGGATCTGAAACAACAGATTGATCTGGTTGTCAAAGAAAAGCGGATTGAAGCAGGAGCCATGCTGACCTGTGCCGGAAGCCTGACCGATGTTCAGCTGCGGCTGGCCAATCAGGAAAAAGCTACCCACTGGCAGGGGCATTTCGAGATTGTGTCGCTGGTTGGTACCCTCTCCGCCAACGGCAGTCACCTGCACCTGTCGGTATCGGATTCAACAGGGCGGACCATTGGCGGGCATTTGTGGGAAGGCTGTAAAATATACACCACGGCGGAGATCGTGATCGGGGTATTAACCGATGTCGTGTTTGCGCGGGAACCCGATCCGACGTTTGGCTATAAAGAGCTGGTTGTGAAACCGAAGCGGCGGAAGTAAGAGGGCGCGAAGGGCTATGGGCAGGGTAGGTCGGGAGTAAAAAATAACGGGGCAGATGCTGCTCTGCCCCGTCGCCTGATTGCTGTATTTGCGTTTTCGGGATCTTTCCTGTGCCTGACGTCAAGGACAGCCGATAGTTAAACGCCGGTAGCCGGTGCTTCCAGACTGGTTACTTCTTCGGCGGTCAGTAATCGGGAACGGATCAGAAAACGGATACCCATCGGAATTTCCAGCGAAAAGCTGGCCCCCCGTCCCGGTGTTACATCCACTGTTAAGTGAGTATGTTTCCAGTAATCGTACTGATCTTCGGACATCCAGAACGGACATCCGTGTATATGCCCCAGCAACACATCGGACGACCCGATCTGAAAGTCACCGAGCTGAAAGCACATCGGCGCCGAGCCGTCGCAGCAGCCACCACTCTGATGAAACATCAGATCGCCGTATTCGGCCTGTAACCGGTCAATGACCCGGACCGCCGCCTCCGTCACCGACACACGTGAGATTGATGTCATAGTGTAAAGGGTGAAAGAGCGAAAGAGATAAAGAGTGACCCGCTACAGCGAGTGAAAGAGCGGATAACCCACTCTTTCGCTCTTTCATTCTCCCGCTCTTTGATTAAAAGAAACCTAACTTCGATTTGCTGTAGGAGATCAGCAGGTTTTTGGTCTGGCGGTAATGGTTCAGCATCATCAGGTGCGTTTCACGGCCGAAACCAGACTTTTTATACCCGCCAAACGGGGCGTGGGCAGGGTAGTGGTGGTAGCAGTTAACCCACACCCGGCCGGCCTGAATGGCTCTCGGCAGCTGATACAGCTCGTGGGCGTCGCGGGTCCAGAGCCCGGCACCGAGGCCATAGAGCGTATCGTTGGCGATTTCCAGCGCTTCTTCAGTCGTCTTGAACGTCGTTACGGACGTTACCGGCCCGAAAATCTCTTCCTGGAATACCCGCATTTTATTGTGGCCTTTCAGGATCGTCGGCTGAATGTAATAGCCTTTGCCCAGTTCACCATTCAGGTTGGCGGCCCCGCCACCGGTCAGTACTTCGGCGCCTTCTTCCTTACCGATATTGATGTAGGACAGGATTTTTTCGTACTGATCATTCGATGCCTGCGCACCCATCATGACCGTAGGATCGAGCGGGTGTCCCACTTTAATCGCTTCGGTGCGGGCGATAACACGCTCCATGAAACGGTCGTATACGCTTTCATGCACGACCATCCGCGACGGACAGGTACAGACTTCGCCCTGGTTGAGGGCAAACATAACCGCACCTTCCACGCATTTGTCAAAGAACTCGTCGTCGGCGTCGGCGATAGACGGCATAAAGATATTCGGCGACTTGCCACCCAGCTCCATCGTTACCGGGATCAGGTTTTCCGAGGCATACTGCATGATCAGACGGCCGGTTGTTGTTTCACCGGTAAAGGCAACTTTGGCCACCCGCTTTGACTGGGCCAGCGGCTTACCGGCTTCCACACCGAAACCGTTGACAACGTTGACCACGCCCGGCGGAATGATGCCTTCCAGTAATTCCATCAGGACACAGATGGAGGTTGGAGTCTGCTCAGCGGGTTTAAGGATGGTACAGCAACCGGCAGCCAGGGCAGGGGCCATCTTCCACGTAGCCATCAGCAGCGGGAAGTTCCACGGAATAATCTGGGCCACAACACCAATCGGCTCCTTAATAATCATCGAAACCGTTGTGGCATCCAGTTCGGTTGAATAGCCTTCTTCGGCCCGGATAACACCGGCAAAATAGCGGAAATGGTCAACTACCAGCGGCAGGTCGGCCGCCAGCGTTTCCCGCACCGCTTTGCCGTTATCCATCGTTTCAACGCGGGCCAGGTAGTCCAGGTTCTGCTCAATGACGTCGGCAACCCGGAGCAGCATATTACTGCGCTCGGTTACCGAGGTGCGCGACCAGGCCGGAAATGCCTTATGGGCTGCGTCCAGTGCAAGCTCAACATCAGCCGCTTTAGAACGTGGCATGCGGGCAATCAGACTGCCGTCTACCGGAGAAAAATTCTCGAAATACTCACCGCCGACAGGCGCTATCCACTGGCCGCCGATATAGTTTTCGTATTGTGCCTTGAACATTGGCCGTGCCAGGATGTTGCTGCTGGTTTGAATCGTTTCCATGTACTCTGGTCTGTTATGAGATTAAAATCACATTGTTTCTGTTACAAATTTTGCCGATAGAGTACAAAAAGAGTTCACTTATCATATCAGGAAGTTGAACGATACTCTCAAAATGGATTTAGACATAACCAGATTGGATAATTATGCGTTAATTGGTAAAGTATGATAAAGAACATAGCGCAGATTGTTGAAAAAATTGCAACTTGAATCGTATTAGTGCTAGTCTTTGTCGAAATAGTACCAGCTGAGTGAATGTTACTTTGTTCCATTGAGCCTACTGTATGCATATGAATCCCATGTCAGCAACGTTTGATTTAACCAGACATCTGCAAACCCGCAAACTGGAGCAGGTGGTAGAAAATCGTACGGCTTATACCATCGACACGGCGGAGCTGAACATATATGAGACGCACCAGTATGCGGAGAAAGTAGAACTGACGTTCAACAGTCCGGTGCTGGCCAGTATGATCCGCGGAAAAAAGGTGATGCACCTGCCCAATACACCGTCGTTTGAGTTCCTGCCCGGCGAGTCGGTAATTATGCCGGCTAATGAAACGATGTGTATCGACTTTCCGGAAGCGCGGATGCAGAACCCGACGCAGTGCCTGGCGCTGGCGATTGCGCCGGATAAAGTGAAGCAATTAACGGATTACCTGAATGATAAGGCGCCGCTGATTGATCAGAAAAAAGGCTGGCAGTTTGATGAGTCGAATTTTTACCTGACCAATGACTCAACCATTAATCAGCTGATTGCCCGCCTGATTCAGATTTTTACGGAGAATAATACGGCAAAGGATGTCTTCGCCAATCTGGTGATGCAGGAACTGGTAATCCGGCTGATGCAGACTAAAGCGCGGCAGATGCTGCTGATGAACTATCACCCGTATGTAAACACCAACCGGTTAGCGCATGTGGCAAAATACATTCAGGATCGGCTGCATGAGCAGATGACAGTCAGGGAACTGGCCGATCAGGCGTGCATGAGTGAGCCGAATTTTTTCCGGTGTTTTAAGCAGCAGTTCGGCCTGACACCGATTGAATACATCAATAACCAGCGCATTCAACAGGCGATGCGGTTGCTGAAGACGAGCAACCAGTGCCTGGCCGATGTGTGTTTTGTCTGCGGGTTCAACAATGTGACCTACTTCCTGAAGCTTTTCAAGAAAACGACCGGCATTACGCCGGCGCAATTCCGTAAAACCTACCGGCAGTTACAGTTAGGCTAATCTTGTTTCGTGAAGGCCAGATCAACGACAACGGCTTTGTGGTCAGAACCTGGTTGCGGAAGGGTCCGGAAATTAACGGTCCGGAATCCGCTGTTCACAAACGCCTGATCAATTGGAATCATCATCGGTGGCAGCAACCGCGGCCACGTTTGCTGGAGACCGAAGCCTTTGCGGCAGGCCGTAATGTCCGGCTTATCCTCAAAATACTGCGCGTAAACCGGTGAGAAAATACTGATGTTGAAATCGCCCATCAACACCGCCGGTTGCGGTACCTCCTGAATACGTCCGCTGACGAAGGCCAGCTGGTCGTTGCGTTCGGCAAACCACGACGGCAGAATCGGTGTGCGGGTATGGACGGTCATAAACGACAGATCATGGCCCCGCACATTGGTCATCATGTGTAATACCAGCTTATTGCGCCGGGCCTGTTGATCGACCAGAAAGGATGTCCGGCTGGCTACCAGTAAAAAGCAGGGATCTTTCGCCATCAGCGTATCCGTATACGGATAGGTATCCGCCAATGCTTTTGTTACCTGCTCAACGCTTTCGGGCGTCATTTCCTGTAGCACAAACAGGTCTGGTTTTTCCCGCCGGATCATGTCAATTGTTGTCTGCATTTCCTCACGGGTGTAGAGCACATTGGCGTGCAGGATGCGTACATCGGCTTTGGTACCGGCAGCCGGAGGAGTAGCCATTAACCACGGAAGTACCTGATAGCTGTGCCAGCAAAGGCAGAGGGCAGCCACTCCCGTCAGCAACCAATGGCGGCGATACAGCCAGAACAGTGTCAGCAGGGCAGCAATAGCGGCATACTGAACCGAAAAATGACTGCAGAGTTCAAACAGGAAAAAGAAACGACCCAAACGGCCAACGATAGTGGCCAGTGCCAGAAGGCCGGTTGCCAGCACAAGGCCGGTATGGATCCACTCCGGCTTAACGGAGAATTTTTGCTTACCCGAAGAAACGGACGGTGTAGTGTCGACTGCCTGCACGGATGCCTGATACAATGGTTAACCCTGCAAAGATACGGCGCTTTGTGTTAAGGTGCTGTTAAAGAATCCGGCCAAACGCTTTTCCTCCTGCCCGTAAGCTGTTTTCTTTGCGAACGGAATTGCCGGTGGCATTCTGTCAACAAACAATCTGCGTCTAAACAGGCCGGACATAACCCGGTATTTTTATTCTGGTATGCGTTATTTGCCAATTGATAATCAACTATTTGTCCGGAACCGGCAGCGGCTGGTGCAACAACTGAAACCGAAATCGCTGGCGATTCTGCACGCCAACGACGTGATGCCTACCAATGCCGATGGTACGATGACGTTCCGGCAGAACAACGATCTGTTTTACCTGACGGGTGTCGATCAGGAAGAATCCATGCTGGTACTCTGCCCTGACCATCCGGATGAGCGCTTCCGGGAGGTATTGTTTCTGCGCGAAACCAGCGAACTGATCGAAATCTGGGAAGGCCACAAACTCACAAAACAGGAAGCCGAGGAAACGTCGGGCATTTCCCGCAAGAATGTTTACTGGACCCACCAGTTCGAGGCAATCTTTATCCAGATCGTTTTTGAAGCCGAACAGGTTTACCTGAACACCAACGAGCATACGCGCAACGGTTCGGAGGTGGAGACGCGCGACATACGCTTTATCAAACAGTTTAAGGAGCGGTATCCGCTGCACCGGCTGGAGCGCCTGGCACCGGTTATGCACTACCTGCGGGCGATTAAACTACCGCAGGAGGTTGAGCTGCTCGGACGGGCTATCGACATTACCGATACGATGTTCCGGCGGCTGCTGAAATTTGTGAAACCGGGCGTCTGGGAATATGAAATTGAAGCTGAAATGATGCATGCCTTCCTGATGAACCGCTCACGCGGTGCGGCCTATACGCCGATTATTGCCTCAGGGAAAAATGCCTGCGTCCTGCACTATATCGACAACAGTGCCCAATGCCAGGCCGGTGATGTACTGCTGCTCGACATTGGCGCTGAATATGCCAATTATAATGCCGACATGACACGTTCGATTCCGGTCAGCGGCCGGTTTACGGCTCGTCAGCGTGCGGTGTATGATGCGGTGCTGCGGGTCATGAAAGCTGCTACGGATATGCTGCGGCCGGGTAACCTCTGGGATGAATACCACAAGGAAGTGGGCAGCATCATGGAAGCCGAACTGATCGGCCTTGGGCTGCTCGATGCCCAGGCGGTTGCAAAGCAGGACCCTGATGCGCCGCTTTACAAGAAATATTTTATGCATGGTACATCCCATTTTCTGGGCCTGGACGTGCATGATGTCGGGAATAAATACCGCCGTTTTGAGCCGGGCATGGTGTTTACCTGTGAGCCGGGGATCTATATCCGGGAAGAAGGGCTGGGCATCCGGCTGGAGAACAACATTCTCATTACCGAAGACAGTAACCTTGACCTGATGGGCCGGATTCCGGTAGAGGCCGATGAGATTGAGACATTAATGAACGAATAAAAAGCAGGCGCCCGGCTCATAGAGCCGGGCGCCTGTATATAGTGAAACTACCGGATGTTAAGTAAGCAGAATTAGATTAGAATTAGCCAGAGAGCATAGAGGTGTATTTCAATGGCTTATTCACTCAATCGCACATTCACTAATTCGCTCAATAACTTATTTGGTAGCTGCCTCTTCTTCTTCTTTTTCAATCAGCGAGCGGTTCAGACTGCGGTGAATGCGCTCGACGCCTTTTTCGATGCGGTCCCAGCCGGCATCACTTTGCAGATCAATGCCGATAAACGGATTTCCCTGATCAGAAAGCAGTGTCAGATAGGTAATACCGGCCAGAATAATGGCGGTGATACTGGTCGGATCATAGTCCGGATACGGAGCCAGTTTCTGAATCATTTTGGCGTAGGCTTCACTCCGGAACTGAGCAATCCGGCGCGCCAGTTCAGTTTCGCCGTGCGACATTTCCCAGCGGACCAGGTCCTGCGACGATTTGCGGGAACGGAATTCACGGGTCAGACCCAGGATATACTCAGACCATACTTTATCACGTTCGGCGGGAGGGATGTTGGCCGGTAACGTGTCCGTGTATTTGTCATTGAACATCGACAGAAAGAAGCCGCGTTGAACATACGCTTCCAGCAGTCCGTTCCAGCCACCGAAATAACGGTAAATCAACACTTTGTTGACCTGAGCCTTTTCGGCTACTGAGTTAATGCCTGCTTTTTCCGTTCCCCGTTCCGCGATAACTTCTCCGGTTGCCCGCAGAATCCGCTCCATCGTCATAGCACGATTACGTCTCTTTACAACTTTCATAGGTGAAATTGCATTTAGGTAGTTTGTGTAAGATTAGCCAGGTTAGTTGGTACTGATTATATCTTTTCCCGATATACGTTACAAAAATGTAAAAAATACCCTATGTTACCAAGTGGTAACGCGTATTTATGTGGATATCGCAAAAAAAAGTATTGGTATTGTACTATAGAGCAGAAAAAAGTTGTTTTTGCCAGCATAGCTGAAACGGTTTGGGGAGAAAAAACCGTTTGAGACTACAATTATGGCAAAAACAACTTAAAGTATAAAGAGTATCTTAAAAGTATTTTTTATTTACTCAGCCTTCTAATCTGTTAACGTTCAGGAAAGGCGGCTAACTGGCGGCTAAGCTGAGAAATTACCTCTTCAAGCTGGCTACGGGTCAGTACCATGCTCATCTCAACCGGAAAGTCAGGATAGGCATTCCAGGATGGTGTCAGGTCATGATCAAGCTGAATCTGGCAGGCATAGGTTTGATTGGGTAACGCTGAGATATCAACGCTCAGGCCCGGTTCCGCAAAATTTGTCGAAATCCGCGATGTCCGGCGCGAAAGCAAGGCCTCCAGATCGGTCAGTAAACGGGCAAGCTCATACGTCTGTAGGGGAGCTGTCTGCGTATCGGTATTTTTCTGCCACAGCGTTGATACACGGCAGTTAAGGTTGTTGCGTCCCCGCCAGTTGCTGCCTTGCTGGCTGTAACCCAGAATGGAAAGTTCAAAAGAGCCAAGAGAAGATGCCAGTTTCATAACGTTTGAGTGATTTAAAGAAAGAGAGATAATCTACTAAACGAATATACATAAATATTGTTTCAGTAACAAGCTTCCCTGTCTTTATTTATCCCTGCTTTATCCCGCAAATAAGGACTATCTTTGCGCCCAAATCATTACAACGACAACAAACCATTCGATTAACATGGCAAAAGTGCTCATTATTGGTGCAGGAGGGGTTGGTAGCGTGGTGGCTCATAAGTGCGCCATGAACGCTGACGTCTTTACTGACATCATGCTGGCCAGCCGCACAAAGGCAAAATGTGACCGGATTGCAGCCGAAATACAGGAAATGCACGGCGTAACGATTCAGACTGCGCAGGTAGATGCCGACGTAGTGCCTGAGCTGGTTGCGCTGATCAAGCAGTTTCAGCCGGTACTGGTCATCAACGTTGCACTTCCTTACCAGGATCTCCCGATCATGGATGCCTGTCTGGAAACAGGTGTCAACTACCTGGATACGGCTAACTACGAGCCGAAAGACGTAGCTAAGTTCGAATACAGCTGGCAGTGGGCTTATAAAGAGCGCTTTGAGCAGGCGGGTATCATGGCTTTGCTGGGTTGTGGTTTCGACCCTGGCGCCACGCAGGTATTTACGGCCTATGCCGCTAAACACCATTTCGACGAGATGCATTACCTCGATATCGTCGATTGTAATGCGGGGAATCACGGCAAGGCATTTGCCACCAACTTTAACCCTGAAATCAACATCCGCGAAATCACGCAGCCCGGCCGCTACTGGGAAAACGGCGAGTGGGTTGAGATTCCGGCCATGTCGATTCACAAACCAATTGAGTACCCTGAAATCGGCGCCCGTGAGTCATACGTACTGTATCACGAAGAGCTTGAGTCGCTGGTGAAAAACTTTCCGACCATCAAGCGTGCCCGGTTCTGGATGACCTTCGGCCAGGCGTATCTGACGCACCTTGAGGTGTTGCAGAACGTGGGCATGACCAGCATCCACCCGATTAAGTTCCAGGGTGTTGATATTGTTCCGCTCGAATTCCTGAAAGCCGTATTACCGGCACCGGATTCGCTCGGCGAAAACTACACCGGCCAGACCTCAATCGGTTGCCAGATCAAAGGGATCAAAGACGGTCAGGAGAAAACTTATTTTATCTGGAATAACTGCGACCACGCGGAGACCTATAAGGAAGTACGCGGTCAGGCGGTAAGCTATACTACCGGTGTGCCGGCGATGATCGGTGCAATGCTGATGCTGAAAGGTGTCTGGAATAAGCCGGGCGTCTGGAACTGCGAAGAAATGGATCCGGATCCGTTCATCGAGCAAATGAATAGCCAGGGCTTACCGGTGCAGGACCGCGTTAACATTACGCTGCCGCACGAATACTAGTCCTCAGGATAATACTAAACAAAAAACCACTCCTTCATCGAGGGAGTGGTTTTTACATTTTCTTAACCTAAACAATCTAAACTCTTTATATGAAAACGGTAAGACCGTTACTGAATGTTCAGCAAAATGAGCAAATAGCATGTTTGATGAGTGTATAAACAGACGTTACGTGGTCTTACGCTCGAAGGCGTATACGTCTATATAAGGGTATTCATCAACCTACATACTGTTATTTGTCCTTTTTTTTTGTAAACGGGCTAAAAAAAATTACCGGGCCGATTGCATGGCCGTCACCGGCGTCTTCATCGGTAATTTCTGATCACGCATCGCCGCATTGTAAATAAACGCCGCGACAATCGTTGCCGCCTGTTTCAGGTCGTCCGGCTGGAGGTGATCGTAGGTATCCATATTGGTATGGTGCGTACGGGTATCGTACTCGATCCGGTCCTGAATAAAGCCAAAGCCCGACAGGCCGGCGCGGTCAAACGATACGTGGTCGGTGCCGCCGCTGCTGCGCTGGGCTACGGTCGTAGCGCCGAGGTCATGGAACGGCTTCAGCCACTGGGTGAAAATCGGGCTGGCATCGTTGTTATTCTGCGAATAGATCCCGCGGATTTTACCGGTGCCGTTGTCTACGTTAAAGTAGCCTGCCAGAAGCTCGCCTTCCTTTGTCAGTTTGTTATTGGCGTCAACCAGGTGTTTGGTCACGTAATTTTTTGACCCGTGCAGCCCTTGTTCCTCCCCGCTCCAGAGCGCCAGCCGGATCGTACGGCGTGGTTTTACGCCCAGTGCTTTCAGAATACGGACGGCTTCCATCATCACGGCCGAACCCGCGGCGTTGTCGGTAGCACCGGTAGCCGCATGCCATGAGTCGAGGTGCGCACCCAGCATCACCACTTCCTCTTTCAGTTTAGGGTCGGTGCCCGGCAGCTCGGCCAGTACGTTATAACCTTTAGTATCGGCGGTGTGGAATTTCGTTTTTACATCCAGTTCCAGCTTAACCGGTACATTGGCTTTCATCAGCCGGCACAATGTCATGTAGTCTTCCATCGAGATCGACAGATCGGCCAGATCGTCCTGGGTTGACCCAAGGGCTGCGTTGGCGTAATCACCGCTCACGAACAATGTACCGTCTTTGCTGGTCTGGGTCGTATTCAGGATACCGAGTGCGCCTTCCTGTTTGGCCAGTTTCCGCATTTTCTGGTTGAAGGAGTTGCGGGTCCGCATGGCCTGAATCATGTTCCGGTAGGTTGAATCAGCCCCGTTACGACCGCCGCGACCACCGGCTGCCGGCGTTTCAGCGGCCATTTTGGCCAGATCTTCGTCGGTAAAGCGGTCGGCATCGGCTTTGAACGATGGCTTGCCCGTAAACGACTGATCGATCAGAATGACTTTGTTTTTCAGCTTACTGCGGTACGATTCAAGGGCGGTGGTGTCGGAATCGCTGATATAAAGAATTTCTGCCTGCTGGAGTTTATTGGTGCTGCCACTCCAGGCACGTGGCACGGCAATCATGGATTTGTAATAAGGAGCCGTCATGGCGATGTAGCACCGCTCGACTTCCCAGCCTTTACCCCATTCGCCCCACGATTCGAGGCGGGCGTTCTGCAGGCCCCACTCCGCGAGTTTATTTTTCGTCCAGTTGGCAGCCTTCATAAACCCGGGGCCTTGCAGGCGCGGACCGTTCACGTCGGTCAGGTAAAAAGCCGTTTCCATAACCTTCGACCGCTGAAGCCCCTCTTCCCGGATTTTCTGCATCATCTGAAGGTCAATTTTTTCATCCTGCCCGAACGCACATAGCGAAGCCGTAGCCAGCAGGCCGGAGAGTAAAAGTTGTTTTTGCATAGAATTGTGTTTGTTAACGATTTAACCGGCAATACGATTGCGGGTCAATTTAATACAAAAACAGAAGAGTATGGGCGTTAAGTAACACAAAGGCCGAATAAGTCTCTTAAAACAGCAAAGCCGTACACCAGCGGTATACGGCTTTGCTGACAATCCGTTTGCTATGAGACAGAGGCCGGTACAGGCGGTCTAATTCAGTTTTTTGCTGCCATCCGGCTGGTAAACATAGCGGAAAGTAAAGTAGCGGCTTTCGCTGGTAGCGGTCGGGGTTGCCGGCGCATCCTTGTAATAGCTCAGAACCTCCAGTTTGGCATATTTACCGTCGCCGGTCTTCAGAATCAGGACTTTGCCTGGAATCGGGGAAACAATGGTATTCGCGTAATTGTACCAACCCTTGCCCGAACCGGTCGGTATCGCCAGCTGCGAACTGCTCTGATCGGTCGCAAACGTAACACTTTCCGGAACACTGGTTAATTCGTCGAATGTGCCGGTATGGATATACGCACCTCCCTGACCCGACCGGATGGTCCCTCCGTTAACGATAAGGGTTGTGCCCCTGAAACCAATGTCCCACTTGCTGGAGGCCGAATCGCTGTTGGCAATCTGCTGGCCGTCCTTCAGGCTGAACAGGGTATACTTACCGGTTCCGGCGCCGGGCTGACCCGTTTGCGGATCAATTGTTACCGGATCGGCGGCGAGATTTTTGACCGTCTGCGATTGCACCGGCTGAACGGTTGGTGTATTGTCGTCATTTGTGCAGCTGAAGAAACTGATGGCACTGAACAGACAGACGGCGAGTGAAAGATGTACGCGTTTCATAGAAATACTGGGAAATAAAGGTTGTTAACTAATTTTTGGCGAGTGCCGGCAGGCTCCAGCGGAGGCTGGTGTACCAAAGACGCCCCGCCAGATTGGGGATGTACTGCGGGTTTGTCTGCCCGAACAGGTTGTCGATTCCGGCCTGAACCGTAAGGTTTTTGATGGTTTTGCCGGCCGAGAGGTTCCAGAGCATATAGCCCGGCACGTATTCCGGCGCGGCGTCAAGAATCACGTTGCCGTTGCGGTCCGAAAACCCGTAGCGGCCCCGGTAGATTCCCCGCAGGTTCACGGTCAGGCCCTGTTTCGGCAGCTCATAGAACAGCTTGATATTAGCCATGTGTTTTGAGCGGTTGTATAATCCGCCATAGTCAGCCGGCTTCACGCGCTGGGTAGCCAGGGTTTCCGGATCGCGCCGGTAGACTTCGCCCCGTTTTATCTGCGCAACCACCGTTTTGTCGCCCGTCAGCAGGAATTGATAACCGGCACTGATCTTCAGGATCCCGTTGCCTGCCGTGATCCGGTAGCTTCCGTCAAATTCGGCGCCCTGCGTAAAGACGCGGTTGAGGTTGACATAGCTGAATACGCTTTGTCCGTTGGTTTTCAGGGCAACCGCCCGGGTCTCAATCAGGTCGCGGATATCGTTCCGGAACAGGTTGACGCTGAACGTAACCGGCAATTTGCAGGCGGTCTGTAAATCAGCCGTTACGCCAAGGTTATAGGCAACCGAACTTTCGGCGCGGATGCCGCTGAACTGCGCCGGATCAGTAAGTACCTCGGCAATCTGGCCCAGCTGTTGCAACCGCGACAGGCTGTTGACCAGCTCATGGGTTCCGAAAACGCTGTAGCCGACCACCGAATTATCAAAGTTGAGGTACAGCTGCCGGAAGTCCGGCGCTTTGAACCCGACGCCGGTACTGCCCCGCAAGGCAATGGTCGGGGAGAGTTCGAACCGCGCCGACGCTTTCGGGCTGAACTGACTGGCATACTGCGAATGGTTGTCCAACCGCCCACCGACGATAATGTTCCACCGCCGGTTTGGCAGCCATTCATACTGCGCATAGGCATACCGGTTACTGAACCGCTGCCGGTCGGTATAGCGCGTGGCTACCACACTCTCGGCATTGTAGCCCAGACCCAGCGTCAGCACATGTTTCCGGTTGAGGTAATGATCAATCTGTACCTCGGGCCGGTTAAAACGTTGGTCAAAAAAACTCTGGTCATACACCTTGCCGTCGTTCTGGTAGCGCAGGTCGGTTTCGGTCCGGTAATAGCTGCCATAGAACCGGCCGGTTAGCTTCCAGTGCTGGTTAGGGCGGTAGGTAAGCACGGGATTCAGGTTGCGGTCGGTGATCATGCCCGGCCCGGCCACAACTGAACCCGCCGTGGCTTCGTAACGATTTTCCTGTTTCTCACTAAATGATCGTCCCGAGACACTAAGCGTAAGCCGGCTGCTGATATCGGCCGTTACGCGGCCGCTGAAGGTATAGTTG
Organism: uncultured Arsenicibacter sp.; assembly: GCF_945952095.1. GTDB lineage: Bacteria > Bacteroidota > Bacteroidia > Cytophagales > Spirosomataceae > Arsenicibacter. The sequence continues at coordinate 19,825 of NZ_CAMFHL010000045.1, forward strand.
GCAAACGGCGATACGGTATTACCCGCTGTTTCGGGCGAAAGGTCGTACCCCGCCGAGCCGTACCGGTTAGCGAACGCATACACCCCGATTTTGCCACGGCGCAGGCCCAGGTCACCGGCCAGATCGCTGGTGCGGTTGGCGCCGTACCGGGCTGATACCGAGGCATTGGTTTGCCGGCGTCCCGAACTGCCCGCATTGTCGGTAATGATATTGATGACACCGGCCAGTGCTTCGGAGCCGTACAGACTCGACGATGGTCCTTTGACAATCTCAATCTGTCTGATGTTGCCGACCGCCAGCCGGTTGAGTTCCAGCGTACCGGCCGTGCGGCCGATCAGCGGCTCGCCGTCGAGCAGAATCAGGGTATATTCCGGAGCAAACCCCTGAATCTGTACCCCCTGTCCGTGGTCGGTAACGATGGCCAGGCCGGTTTGTTCCTGCAACACATCGTTGAGTCGCAGCGATCCCATTTGCCGGATTTGTTGCTTGCCGATAACGGTCACCGGCATCGGTAAGGCACCCATCGGGCGCTCGGTGCGGGTGGCCGTCACGACAACTTCATCCAGTTTGCGGCTTTTTAAGGAGTCTGTGCGGGGTTGGGGGCGATCCGGTTGTAGCGGACCGGACGTGCCCCCGACCTGTAGCACAGCGAAAAGAAACGCATTCAGTAACGTTGGCATGGCATTAATGTGTTGACAGGGCCAGGTCGGCAACAACTTGCTGCCACTCCGGTTGTTCCGGCTGGCCGGGTTTACGTTTGCCGAAAATCTGGGCAATCTGAGTTCCGGCAGCGTCGAAGAGTTCGAGGCTGGTTACGATGCCATCCGTCGTTGGCTTTTTAACCACCCACGCCGACGCAACCTGATCTTCGCGCAGGTGAAGGTTAAAGGCCGGATCGAGCACGTTAAACCACGGCCCCATCGTGACCAGTTTCTTCACTGGTCCGGTATGGATCTGAATGCAGCCACGGTTGCCGACAAAGACCATAATCGGCTGGCCGGTTTCGGAAACCCGCCCGAATACCGCGCGGACGGCTTCCATAGACGTTTGGGTGGCCAGACCTTCGGGCGCGAGCCGCATGGCCTGTAGCCTGGCGACTTTAAACGTCCGCAACATGCCGAAGAAGTCGTGGGTGTCCTTCAGGTTATGCCAGGCATCCTGAAAGTCAGCCACGGCAATATCGCTGTCGGGCGTTTCGGGCGAAGGGTTGGGTTTAGGAATAGTGGCTAAAAAAGAAGGTTGATCCGGTGCCCGGAAGGCCTCGACAAGCTGATGATACGCCGCCAGGTTGCTGTGTTCAGTCAGGTAAATTTTATGCACTGCCTCGCCGTCGGCCGTAAAAAACTGGAGGCTCCGGCGGTCGTTTTCGTTGACGGCAAACCCGAATGCCCAGCTGCTCATGAACAGCCGCAGGTCAATGTCGTCCCCTAAAACGAGGCCCATCTGCCCGGTAAACGAAACCTTTTCGTACACGCCTTTGCGCTCGTGGACCACGCTGTCGTTGCGGGTCAGGGCCATCACATGCCCAAGGCCCGTTACTTGTTTCAGCAATTCGCGGAAATCGCCTTCCAGCCGGATGGCCATCTCGCCCACACCGGTGGCTACCAGTTCGGCTTCGCTGACATGGAGTTGGGCCGCGGCTTCGCGGATGCGGCTTTTCGGGTTTTCCAGTTTATAGGCTGCGTATTGTACTTTGAGATCAGCTGTGTTGGTTACCATATGGGTTATGCGGTTAATGCTTGATAATGAGGTTGTCGCGTTGCGGGAATAACAATGGGATAATCGAGTGTCGGCTGGTCAATGATCTGTACATCAAGACCGAATGCCTGCCGGATGCTGGAAGGCGTCAGGGCGGCGGCCGGTGTTCCGAACGCCAGTGACTGGCCCTGATGGAGCAACAGCACCTGATCGGCATACTGCATAATCAGGTTCAGGTCGTGCAGAATCGTTATTACCCCGTAGCCCTGCCTGGTCAGCTGTCTGGCCTGTTGAAGCAGGGCGTGCTGGTAATAGAGGTCAAGGCCGGTCGTGGGCTCATCGAGCAGCAGAAACTTCGGGGTCAGAATATCGCTGTCAGGATGCATAAGTTCATGGTAGTCAATGAGCTGTGCCATGACTTTTGCCAGAAAAACACGCTGCTGTTCGCCCCCGGACAGGCTCAGGACGGAGCGGTGTGTCATCTGCGCGAGACCGGTCTGTTCCAGCACATGGTCAACCACGGCGAGGTCCTGCCCGGTTGGCTGGTGATCGAAGTGTGGGTAGCGACCCATCATCACCAGTTCGTAGACACTGAACGGAAACGTCAGCGTATGGTGCTGCGACAAAACGGCGCGGCATTTGGCCAGATCACGTGCCGAATACCGGCTAAGGTCCTGCCGGTTAAGCTGTATGGTGCCCGACGAAGGGGTCAGATCGCGGCTGAGCAGTTTCAGCAGTGTCGATTTTCCGGCCCCGTTGGCCCCTGCAAGGGCAACCAGTTCGCCGGCGCGGACGCGGACCGTCTGCGGCTGGAGCAGCGTACGGCCGCCAACGCTGTACGAAATATGTTGGGCGTGTATCATGCGTGTGTTTGTGAACGGTTTTTAAGCAGGATATACAGAAAAACAGGTGCGCCGGCCAGCCCGGTGATGATGCCGATCGGCAGTTCGGCCGGCGCCACGAGCGTACGGGCTACCAGATCGGCAAGGGTCAGGATGATGGCACCCAGTAAGCCCGAGGCGGGCAGTACAAGGCGGTTATCGGCGCCCGCCATTTGCCGGATCAGGTGCGGAACCACCAGCCCCACAAACCCGATCATCCCCGAGACAGCAACGGCAACACCAACCCCCAGCGTGGTCAGCAGAATGACTGACCCCTTCAGCCGCCCGACATTGACGCCGAGATGCCCTGCCTGACTCTCGCCGAGGGTGAATGCGTTCAGCGACCGGCTGAGCCGTGGCATCAGCAGGAGGGGAGCCAGCAGAAAGGGACCTGCTACCTGTAGAACTTCCCGGGTGGCTCCGCCTAAGCTGCCGAGGCTCCAGAACGAAATGGCTCTCAGCTGGGCATCATCGGCCATGTAGACCAGTAATCCCCGGCAGGCTTCGCACAGTACGTTGACCGCAATGCCTACCAGCAGCATGGTTGAGACAATAGTCCGGCCTCCCTGCCGGGACAGAAAATAAACCAGCAATGTAGTGCCGACGGCTCCGGCAAAAGCAGCCAGTGACAGAGCATAGAGACCGGATAGCGCCGATAAACCCGTGAAGAGCTTGACCTGCAGGACAATCATCACGACGGCCATCAGCGAGGCACCCGACGAAATGCCAATCAGTCCGGGATCGGCCAGCGGATTCCGGAACAACCCCTGAATGCTGGCACCGGCCATACTCAGCACCGCCCCGACCAGCACACCCAGCAGGATTCTCGGCAGGCGGATCACCAGCAGAATCGTTTCCTGCTGCGCATCGACCGGGCCGGTTTCCAGACCAATCTGTTTCAGCAGAATCGCCACAACATCGGCTACCGGAATCGCCAGTGCACCGATACCTACGGAGCAGATCATCGTGATCAGCAACCCGATGGCCAGGCCGCCGGTCAGCCACCGGCCTTTGGCGGCGGGAGGCGTCTGCACCCGTGGCGGTGCCTGAACAGGGCGTTCGGCCGTTACGTTTGCCGGCATATTAATGAAGGGTAAGGACTGAGTCGTTTAGTTTCCGGCTAAGCTCCTGCACGGCAAGGCCCAGCCGCGGGCTGAAACCGGTCATGAGTTGTCCGTCCATTTCGATGACGGCCTTGCTGCGGCCCGCGTTCGTTTGGGCTACGCCAGGTACTTTGAGTAAACCGGCCATGCCGCCCAGACTCTCTAAGCCGCTGCTGAAGAGAAGAATAACGTCCGGATTGGCACTGACAAGCGCCTCGGCGGTGAGTGGTTTAAAACTGTCGAAGCCGGTTACGGCGTTTTGTCCGCCGGCAAGGGTAATCAGCTGGTCAACCGGTGTATGCTCGCCGGCCACCATCATGTTTCCGGCTCCCCGGGCATAGATGAACAGGACTTTTTTGGCCTTCGCCGGTTTCTGCACACGAGCCAGATCAGCGTCGAGCTTGCGGACCAGGGCTGAGGCCGGTGTCGGTTTCCGGAACGCCGTTCCCACTTCCTGAATCAGTTTTTTCGCGCCTGCCACGCTGTGCGTCTGTTCAAAAAACAGGGTCTTTACGCCTGCCTGCTCAAACTGCCGGATCAGCTCGGGCTTGATATCCATGCCTGTGGCGCTTTTGGTTCCGACAATCAGGGTTGGTTGCAACGCCAGTACGGCTTCGGCGCCGATGTTCCGGTTGTGCCCCACTTTCGTGACGTTTTCCATCGCCGCCGGATAGGTGCTGGTGACATCAACCCCTACAATTTGTGCTTGCAGACCGAGGCCGCAGAGAATTTCCGTTACCGTTCCGTTTAAGGAGACAATCCGCTCCGGTTTCCCCTGAGCCAGTACCTGTGTATACCCGAATGTACAGGTGGTTATGATTACCAGTATGTTAGCTGCCTTTCTCCAGATCATGCCGCGTTTTTACTTTATTTATTGTTATTTAGATCAAATTTAAATAATGTTGCAAAGTAATCGGGTAAACGCTTTTCGTGACTTACGCAAACCGGATTATTACCTACGAAATCGGGAGCAACCACCTTCCCGGTCAATCCTGAAGCCGGATCTGCCGGTAAACAAACAGGCCGGAAAATAACGAAGCATATGCCATTTGACTGGACACTACGCGACGGAAAGCAGCAGCTTTTCATTCATGATTATTGCCCCGACGCAACCGGTTTACCGGAGCGCCGGATCACCGATATTGACAAGGGACAGAACCGGGAACTTAGTGAGGTGCTGATTCCCGGAAAGCTGATCATCCGCTGGGGACGGCTGGTTTGTGCCGGACCACTCGGTGTGCAGTTTGCAAACCCACAGCGGCAGCTGGATATGTTCTTTGCGCTGTCGGGTGAGTTGAGGCGGTATCAACCTGACGGGGTGTCATCGGTTCTTTGCGGGTCCGGGCAACATACGCTGTTTCATGAACCAACGGGGCGGTTGTGCATGGACGTGGCTGCCGACAGCCTGCTTCAGTTTGTCAGTGTGCGCTGGCATCCCGACTTGCTCTATTCACTGGCCGAAACCTATGGCGATCCGCTGGTGATGCTGGCGCAGCAGGTAATGGCCGGTGAGTCGATGCAGCTGACCGCTACTGGATTACCGGTCGTCTCGTCGCTGCAAACGGTGCTGATGCAACTGGTGGATGTATCGCTTTCCGGCTGTTTGTTAAAGCTGTTTCTGGAAGCTAAAGTCATGGAATTGCTGGTGCTTCAGCTGAAACAGTTTCAGGAACTGGAGGCCGGCGCTGACCGGATGCCGGTTCCGGCGACGGATTTCGATAAGCTGGAAGAGGTGCGCCGGATTCTTCAGCAGGAATTTACCCGCCCACCCACCTTAGCAGCCCTGAGCCGTGCGGTCGGCTTGAACGAATTTAAATTAAAGAAGGGTTTCCGGGAAGCTTACGGGACGAGTGTATACGATTGGGTCCTGAATTACCGGCTTGATGTCGGGTATCAGTTATTGCAGCAGCAACTGTCAGTAAGTGAGGTCGCATACCGGATCGGTTACCAGCATCCGGCCCATTTCACCACAGCCTTCCGCAAAAAATACGGTATTCCGCCCAGTCAGATAAAGGCCATTTAGGTAAAAAATAGCGTTTGTGCGTTAAAAATGGTATCTCGTTGTCTTATGGGAGTATATGGGTTAGACCCACATGCCTGGATCGGCTGTATACCCTGAACTTACTAACGTTTTTCGCACTTATGGAGCTTTCCATTCACAATTGGATGCGGGCCGAACCCGTTGAAAAAACAATCCGCCGTATTGCTCAGCTTGGCTACACAAAGCTTGAAATTCAGGGTGAACCGTCCCTTTACGATACAAAAAAAATCGGCGCATTGCTGAAAGAGGTCGGCATGACCTGCTGGGGCTCGGTGACGCTGATGCTCGAAGACCGTAACCTGCTGGCCAAAGACCCCGCCCAGCGCGCAAAGTCGGTGCAATACATCAAGGATGTGGTGACGATGGTAAAGGAACTGGACGGACACATGGTTTCGGTCGTGCCGGGAACCGTCGGCAAAATTGTGCCGGATGGCCGTCCGGACGATGAGTGGAAATGGGCCGTCGACGGTATGACGCAGATTTATGAATACGCCGAATCGGTGGACATCCTGCTGGGCATTGAGCCGATCAACCGCTTCGAGACCTATTTCGTCAACCGGGGCGATCAGGCCCTGGCGCTGGCCAGAGAGGTAGGACCGCGCTGCGGGGTTTGCCTCGATACCTTCCACATGAATATTGAAGAAGACGATATGTTTGACGCCATCCGCCGGGCGAAGGGGCGGCTGGTGGGTTTCCACGTGGCCGACAGCAACCGCATGGCGCCGGGGATGGGTACGCTGAACTGGCCGAAAATCATCGGTACACTCCAGGAAATCGGCTACGACGATGTGCTTTCCGTGGAGTTCTGCGCGCCGCTCGACCGTACACCGGCAAACCCGTATCCAAATTCAATCGACGAAAATCCGGAAGATCTGAGCGCGGAACAAAAGAAATTCCTCGAAGATCACGGCAGTTCTTCGGTCACCGAAGAGTTTTATACCATGCTCACCCGTAAATCGGCCGAAACGCTGCTGCCATTAATTTAATCATCTCATTGCCAGTTTATAAATGAAAATTACAAACGTTGAAGCCTTCTGGCTGCGGTGCCCGATCCCGAAAGAAAAACAGCACGCATCCGATTACGGGCTGCTGACAAACTTTGATATGACGCTGGTGGTCGTAACGACCGACTCCGGTTTACAAGGGTTCGGCGAGGCCAAGGCAGCGGTAGGTTCGTCGGGCGTGTGTGCGTCGATTGTCAGCTGCATCGAAAACGAAATCAGGCCGCTGCTGATCGGTCAGGATGCGCGCCATATCTCACGCATCTGGGAGATTGTCTATAACGGCACCCGCGACCATTATGCGCTAAAACGCGGCCGCGGATTTCCGGTGCTGGGTCGGCGCGGTATAACCATTTCGGCTCTCAGCGGTGTGGATACGGCGCTGTGGGATATTAAAGGCAAGGCACTGGGCGTACCGGTGGTCGATTTGCTGGGCGGTGCCTGCCGCGATCAGATGCCGGCCTATGCCAGTGGCGGCTGGGCCGGTGTTGAGAAGATCGGCGAGCAGCTCAACGGCTATGTTTCCAAAGGCTTTAAAGGTGTGAAAATGCGGGTTGGCGTCATGGACGAAACCGTTCAGGCCAGCATTGACCGCGTTCGGGCGGCCCGCGAAGCACTGGGCGACGGCATTAAACTGATGGCCGATGCACACGGGACGTACAGCGTGCCGGAAGCCAAACAGTTTTGCCGGGGCGTGGAAGACTGTAACCTTTATTGGTTTGAAGAGCCGATCAGCCCCGACAACCGCCACGGAACGGCGGAGGTGCGGGCATCGACGTCAATTCCGATTGCGGCCGGCGAAAGCGAGTACACCTGTTTCGATATCCGTGACCTGATCGAAGTCCGGGCGCTGGACGTTGTTCAGCCCGATTCGGCCATTATCGGCGGTATTTCGGAAGCGATGCGGGTAGCGCATATGGCCCGTACGCATCAGCTCGAACTGGCACCGCATTGCTGGGGTTCGGCGTTTTCCTTCATGGCGGGCGTCCACATGGCCTTTGCTGCACCGGCCGCAACCATTGTTGAGTTTTCGTTGGGCGGCAACCCGATGATGTATGAGCTGGTAAAAGAACAGATTACCGTAACGGACGGCCAACTTGACGCACCAACGGCCCCCGGCCTCGGTGTTACCCCGAACTGGGAATTCGTAAAAGAATTCAGCCAGAAGATCTGAGTAAATCCTGAACAACCAAAATCTCTCTTCAGTCATGGCAAGAGCCATTCGCATCAATCACGTAACGCTGATCGTGGATAACCTCGAGAAAGCCGGCGAGTTTTACGCCAACGAACTGGGTCTGGAAATCCTTCCGGCGTTTAAGTTCGATTACCCGGTTATGTTCTTCAAGTTCAACGAGACGCAGCAGCTGCACATCTCGGAATGGGAAGATACCACCTCTTTCCGGGGCCATATCTGTGTGCAGGTCGATGACTTTAACCCGATCTTCTGGCGCATGAAAGAACTGGGTGTGGTCGATGTTACGCCATGGGGCAAGGTGCGCCGGTTGCCGGATGGTGCCATGCAGATGTTTGTCCGTGACCCGTCGGGCAACCTCGTCGAAATCTCATCAAGCCCGACCTACGAGCCCGATCCGGCGATTTTCGAAGACGAGCTGTATGCCGACGGCCTTTATGTATCGAACCGTAATGATTTCCGGGGCGAACGTTCCGAAAACGCGACGCTGTATCACGAGTAACCATGCAGAAAACTGTTTTGCTGCTCGAAACCGTAGCTGAAGAGGCGGATGCCCTGCTGCACGATACTGTGCGGGTGCTGACGGCCTATGGTGAGCGGCCTCTGGCGGATATTTTACAGAACGAGACGATTCACGCAGTCATTACGCGGGGCAAAGGGCAGGTAAATCAGGCATTGCTGGATGCCTGCCCGGCACTCGAAGTGGTGGCCCGCTGCGGTGTAGGACTCGATAACGTGGATGTACAGGCGGCAACGGCGCGCGGTATCCGGGTGATTAACGCGCCCGGTGCCAATGCCGCGACGATTGCCGAACACGCGATGTCGCTGATGCTGATGCTGGTCCGGAATATGTACAACTCGGTATCGCAGGTGCGGGCCGGTAACTGGAACGGACGGAATCAGTACAGCGGTGACGAACTGACGGGCAAAACGCTGGGCATTCTGGGGTTGGGCAACATCGGCCGGCGCGTGGCCCGGCTGGCCGAAGCCTTTGGCATGCAGGTCGTTTACTGGGATCTGAGCCAGAATCCGTCCGTAAATTATCAGGCGCTGCCGCTGGAAGAGCTGCTGGGGAAGGCGGACGTGATCAGCCTGCACCTGCCACTGACGCCCGAAACCGACCGGCTGCTGAATGCGGACCGGCTGGCGCTGCTGAAACCGGGGGCGTTTCTGATTAACACCGCCCGGGGCGGACTGATCGATGAGCAGGCGTTGCTGAACGCACTCAATGACGGACAACTGGCTGGCTTCGGGGCCGATGTGCTGGCTGAAGAACCGCCTGCTGCCGATGATCAGCTTTCCCGGCACCCGAAAACTATGATTACTGCGCATGTGGGTAGCCTGACCGCGACTACCTATCGTACTATGTGTATGTACACCGTGCAAAACGTACTGACATTTCTGGCCGGCGATGCGCCTGTGCCGGAAAGTGTGTTCAACCGCGTAGCGCTCGGTCTGTAAGGCGGTTGCCTCTCCCAAACCTTTTTATTTGACCTTGTTTTATGTTTTCAACGTTCAAGCTGAGCAAATTAGCCCTTGCGCTGTCAGGCTTCGTGTTGTTCGGAACGGCCTGGGTACGTATGCAGGATGCCGGCACATCGCAGCCTCCGGCTCCCAATCCTAAACTCGATAAGCTAAAATTACTACCGGGCTTCAAAGCGGAGCACCTCTATAGTCCCTCCGAAAATAAGCAGGGTTCATGGGTCTCGATGACCTTTGATAACAAGGGCCGGATGATCGCCTCTGACCAGTACGGCCGGTTGTACCGGCTGGAGATACCGCCTATCGGTGGTGGTCAGGCAAAGGTTATGCCGCTCAACATCAAGCCGCAGCCCGGGGATACCACAAAAGCCAAAATCGGCCTTGGCTACGCGCAGGGGCTGTTATGGGCCTTTAACAGCCTGTATGTCATGGTTAACCACCGGAGCGATAAAACCTTCCCGACGGGCAGTGGTTTGTACCGGCTTCAGGATACCGACGGCGACGATCAGTTTGACAAAATTACCCTCCTGAAGGCCTTAAAAGGGGAGGGCGAGCACGGACCGCACAGTGTGGTGCTGGCGCCGGATAAAAAGTCGATCTATGTGATCTGTGGCAACCATACTGATGTGCCGGAAATGGATAGCTACCGCCTGCCGAAAGTCTGGAAAGAAGATAACCTGTTCCCGCAGATTAAAGACCCGCGCGGCCACGCAAACGACCGCATGGCACCTGGTGGCTGGATCGCCAACATTGATTCCCTCGGCAAAAAGTGGGAACTGGTCAGCGCCGGTTTCCGGAACCCGTTCGATATTGCGTTCAACGAGGCGGGGGATATGTTTACCTACGACTCCGACATGGAGTGGGATTTCGGCTTGCCGTGGTACCGGCCGACGCGTATCTGCCATGCAACGAGCGGCAGTGAGTTTGGCTGGCGTACCGGTAACGGCAAATGGACACCGGCCTTCCCGGATAACCTGCCGCCGGTGGTGAACATCGGACAGGGCTCACCGACCAACCTGATGTCGGGCCGGAATGCACGGTTCCCGCAACGCTACCGGCAATCGCTGTTTGCGTTTGACTGGAGCTTCGGGATTATCTATGCCATCAGCATGAAACCGCAGGGCGCATCGTATGTCGGTGAACGCGAAGAGTTTATTTCAGGATCGCCGCTGCCGCTGACCGACGGAGCGATCGGCCCCGACGGCTCCATGTATTTCCTGACCGGTGGCCGCGGGCTGGAGTCTGATTTATACCGGGTGTATTACGAGGGCAGCGAGTCAACCGCCGCGGCAGTAGCGTCGGCCCCGACGCCGGAGCATCAGTTACGCACTCGTCTGGAGGCCTACCACGGTGATCCGAATCCGGCAGCATTGGCCGCCGCATGGCCTAATCTGAATCATCCGGACCGGTTTGTGCGGTATGCGGCGCGTGTGGCCGTTGAGCACCAGCCGGTTGCTACCTGGCAGGATAAGGCATTGGCCGAAAAAGACCCGCAGCGGCTGATTCAGGCTATGATTGCGCTGGCTCACCACGGTGCTCCGGCACAGCGTGATGCCATGCTGAAAGCCCTGACCGGTATTAACGCCAAAGCCCTGACCGAGCCGCAGCAGATCGATTTGTGGCGGGCCTTTGAACTGACGTTTTTGCGGATGGGCATTCCTGACGGAGCCGTCCGGAATGAGGTCATTGCGTATCTGAACCCGTATTTCCCCGGAAAGAATGCCTTGCCGAACCGCAGCCTGAGCAAGCTCCTGATTGCGCTGGAAGCGCCGGGTATCGCGGCTAAAACGCTGACACAACTAGCGCTGAAAGACGAGCCGGGCGGCGGTAATGTCAACGGCGAAATGACCAATAACTCCTCGGATCTGATTCTCCGGAATCCGCAGTACGGGCTGGATATTGCCAGTATGCTGGAGAAGGTGCCGCCGGCCCAGCAAACGTATTACGCCACGATGCTGAGCCGACTCAAAACCGGCTGGACACCGGAACTGCGCGAAACGTATTTCAAGTGGTTTGCCAATGCGTTCAGGTATCAGGGGGGCAATAGCTACATTGGCTTTGTCGACCGGGCACGGAAACTGGCGCTGGCCAACGTGCCGAAAGAGCAACTGGCACAGTATGCCAAACTTTCCGGCGAAGAGCTGCTGACCTCGTCAGGAAATGATCTGGCGGGCAATTATACGCCGAAAGGACCGGGGCGTGGCTGGAAAGTTGAAAACGCGCTCGCTATGCTGGATACCAACATGCGGAATCCGGACTTTAACCGTGGCAAGCAGATTTTCGGAGCGGTCGTCTGTAACCGGTGTCATACGATACGGGGCGAAGGTCGTGATATAGGTCCTGATCTGACGCAGCTGGGTACCCGTTTCTCGAAAAAGGACATTCTGGAAGCCATTATTGAGCCGAACAAAGCCATTTCGGATCAGTATGCATCGACCATTTTTTACTTGAAGAATGGACAGTCAGTGCTCGGGCGGTTAATCAGTCAGGATAACACCAGTTATTCGATTTCGCAGAACCCATTCGCTGCTGACTACCTCCGGAAGATTCCGAAGAAAGATGTGGTTAATACCAAATATTCTACCGTGTCGATTATGTTGCCGGGGCTGATCAACAGCCTGAATCCGGGCGAACTGAGCGATTTGATGGCGTATTTGATGTCGGGTGGAAACGAAAAACATTCGTTGTACATGGCGACTAAATCAGAGAAAAAATAACCAACAACCCCTGTTAACCTATATGTCATTAATCACCTCACGCCGTTCTGCGCTCAAAAACATGGTAGCGGGATCGGCCATTCTGTCGGGTACGGCCGCGCTGACCGATGCTTTTGCGGAGGCACAGCAGTCGCTCGGCGCCGAACTGAACGGAAAAATCAACCATTCGGTCGCCCGCTGGTGCTACAGCAAAATTCCGCTCGATGACCTCTGCAAAGCGGCTAAGGACATGGGCATTAAATCGGTGGAGCTGCAAGGCCCGGCCGAGTGGCCGACCATCAAAAAATACGGCCTGACGTGTGCGTTGCCGTGGGGTGCCGGACTGGGCATCGAAAAAGGATTCAACAATCCGGAGCTGCATGATGAGCTGGTGAAAAGCTACGAAGAGCACTTCCCGAAACTGGTTGCCGCCGGGTATGATAAAGTGATCTGTTTTTCGGGCAACCGCAAAGGTATGTCCGACGAGCAGGGCATGGAAAATGCGGTAAAAGGCCTGAAGCGTCTCATGCCCGCCGCCGAAAAACACGGCATCACGATGGTGATGGAGCTGTTGAACAGCAAGGTAAACCACAAGGATTACCAGTGTGACCATACGGCCTGGGGCGTGGAGCTGTGCAAGCAGGTCGGTTCGGAGAAGATGAAGCTGCTGTACGACATTTATCACATGCAGATCATGGAAGGCGACGTGATTGCTACGATCAAGAAATATCACCCGTATTTTGCGCACTACCATACCGGTGGTGTACCGGGCCGCGCCGAAATCGACGATACGCAGGAACTGAATTATCCGGCCATCATGCGGGCCATTGTTGATACCGGCTACAAAGGATTTGTGGGTCAGGAGTTTGTGCCGAAGCGCGATCCGCTGGCCTCGCTCAAGCAAAGCATCCAGATTTGCGACGTTGCCTGAGGCTATTTACCCAACCCCTCCCCTTGGAGTAAGGGGAGGGGCTTTAGAAACCTGAAACGCACCCCTTCCCCTGATTTCAGGGGAAGGGCTTTTTTTTGCTGTAGGGTCATTAGGCAATTCGCTGTACCTTTGCGGCCTGAACAAAAACGGTCTACCTACCGTTGGTACAGTGCTATGGCAATTGACTATCAACAACTCCCATCACCCTGCTACGTGCTGGAGGAGGCAAAACTCCGCCGGAATCTGGAACTGATAAACTCAGTTCAGCAGCGTGCAGGCATACAGATTATTGTGGCCCTGAAGGGCTTTTCGATGTTTAGTGCGTTTCCGCTGGTGCGGGAATATCTGCCGGGGGCAACGGCCAGTTCACTGAACGAAATTAAACTCATTAACGAGTATATGGGCATTCCGGCCCACACGTACATGCCTGCCTATCAGTCGCATGAGTTTGAAGAAGTGCTGTCGCGCAGCAGCCACCTGACGTTCAATTCCATGAACCAGTGGGAGAAGTACCGGGAACGGGTGGCCGCGTATAATGCGTCGGTTGATCCCGAAAACCAGGTGAGCTGTGGTATCCGGGTCAATCCGCAATATTCGGAAGTGGCAACGGATATGTACAACCCCTGCGTGCCGGGTTCCCGGCTGGGTGTGACGCGCGACAAACTGCCGGCGTCGCTGCCCGATGGCATGGAAGGAATTCATTTCCATACGCTCTGCGAAAATGACTCTTACACCCTCGAACGCACCCTCGAAGCGCTGGAAGCCCGGTTCGGCGAACTGCTGCATCAGGCCAAATGGGTGAACATGGGCGGCGGTCACCTCATGACCCGCGAAGGCTACAACACCGACCACCTGGTGGAACTGCTGACCCGGTTCCGCGAGAAGTATAACGTGGAGGTGATTCTGGAACCAGGCTCGGCCATTGGCTGGCAAACCGGCGTACTGGTGTCTTCGGTGCTGGATGTGCTCGACAGCCAGGGCATTCCGGTGGTGATACTCGATACATCGTTTGCGGCCCACATGCCGGATACGCTCGAAATGCCTTATAAACCACGGATTATCGGGGCCTATCACGAGCCGGTTGCCGGTAAGCCAACCTACCGCCTTGGCGGCATGACCTGTCTGGCCGGTGATTTCATGGGCGACTATAGCTTTGACGAACCGCTCACGGAAGGCGACCTTGTGGTGTTCGACGATATGATTCACTACACGATGGTGAAAACAACCACCTTTAATGGAGTAAATCTGCCGTCAATCGGCATTTGGAAAGAAGATAACACCTTCCGGCTCGTACGGTCGTACGGCTATGAAAGCTTTAAGGACCGGCTGAGCTAAGCCGTACCGGAAATGGTTCCGGGCCTGTGAGCTGCGTCGTGCCGGATGGGTGTTTTGTGCGCTTAGCGTTATAAACCCGTTACTCCATCCATCATGCGTAGTTACTCATGGGCCCGGACGTTTGTTCTGGCCGTTGTCATGTTGCCGGCCCTTGGCCAGAAAATGGTTAAACCGGTCGAAAATGACCGCTTGCTGCCCCTCGAAACCGTCAGGGTGGAGGGCTATATCGGTGAACGGCTGAACGCTTCATACGAGCACCGGATCATGGCCCAGGATGTAGAGCATCTGGTCGCGCCGTTCCGGACCCGGACCGAATCAACCCGCTGGCAAAGCGAGTTCTGGGGTAAATGGTTTACCTCCGCCGTTCAGGCCTACAAGTACCGCCCCGAACCACGCCTGAAAGCGGTGCTGGACAAAGCAGTGGCCGGTTTGCTGGCAACACAAACCCCTGATGGCTACATCGGCAATTATGCTGAAGATAAACACCTCCAGCAGTGGGATATCTGGGGGCGTAAATACTGCATGCTGGGTCTGCTGGCTTACTACGACCTGACCGGCGATAAAAAAGTCCTCGACGCCACCCGCCGCCTGGCCGACCACCTCATCAATGAACTGACCAACCGCAATACACTGATTGTCAAAACGGGAAATTACCGGGGCATGGCCTCCAGCTCGGTACTTGAACCGATGACGCAGCTGTATGTACGAACCAGTGATAAACGCTACCTGGATTTTGCCGAAGAAATTGTCCGCGAGTGGGAGACCCCCGATGGTCCGCAGCTGATGGCGAAGGCCACGCAGGATGTATCGAAGCGGTTTCCGCGCCCCAAACAGCACTATGGCTATAAACAGGGGCAGAAAGCCTATGAGATGATGTCGTGTTACGAAGGGCTGCTGGAACTCTACCGGCTGACCGGCAAAGCGGCGTATAAGACAGCCGTTGAGCAGACATGGGCCAATATCCGCGATACAGAAATTAACATTGCCGGTTCGGGGGCGAGCACGGAAATGTGGTTCGGCGGGAAAAACCTGCAAACCCTGCCGGTCCGGCATTATCAGGAAACCTGCGTGACGGTGACCTGGATCAAGCTCAGTCAGCAGTTACTCCGCCTGACAGGCGAAGCGAAGTACGCCGATGCTATTGAACAAAGTTACTACAATGCCTTACTGGCATCTATGCAGCCGGATGGTGCCGACTGGGCTAAATATTCGCCATTGTCGGGACAGCGGTTAGAGGGCGAAGGACAGTGCGGCATGGACCTGAACTGCTGTGTCGCCAGCGGGCCGCGCGGGTTGTTTACCCTGCCCGTCACCGTTGTAATGGGCGACCGGGCCGGGGCGGCGGTAAACTTCTTTGTACCGGGTCAGTATACGTTCAAAACGCCCAAAGGGCAGACGGCGCAGTTGATCCAGCAAACAACCTATCCCGATGCCGGTACTGTCAGTCTGAAACTGGCGCTGCCGAAAGCTGAGGAACTGACGCTGCAACTCCGCATACCGGCCTGGAGTGCCCAAACCACGTTGCTGGTCAATGGCCAGCCGGTCGACGGAGTGAAAAGCGGGGAGTATGCCAGCATCCGGCGAACATGGCAACCCACCGACGAGGTGACGCTTTCGCTGGATATGCGGGGGCGGCTGGTACGCATGGGTAATTTGTCGGAATACATGGCCGTTTTGCGCGGACCGCTGGTGCTGGCCCGTGACAGCCGGCTCGATAAGGTCAGTGTTGACGAGCCGCTGAATCCGCTGACCGATAAGGAGGGCTTTGTGGTCCTGGAGCCGGTAACACCCAAAAGTCCGGCGGTCTGGGTCGCGTTCAGGGCAAAGTTTGCGCTGGAGTCGCATCTCGAACGGGGTGTGCCGCCGGTTACGCTCACCCTCTGTGACGTGGCATCGGCCGGCAATACCTACAACGATCAGTCGCGTTTCCGGGTCTGGCTGCCGCAGCTGGTTGATACGGTGAAATTGCCGTAGGCTACAGGTTGACTTCACGCCGGAAAATACGCTACTTGCCAAGGTAAAACCAACGCTACGAACGATATGAATCAACATGTTACAGCAATAAGCCGGTTGCTGACAGGGCTGCTGCTGCTCTGCCTTGTGCCGCAACTGAACGCACAGGTTATCACGGCTCCGCAGATTGACGCACTGGTCGAGCGGACGCTGACGACATTTTCGGTACCGGGCATTGCCGTGGCCGTGGTTAAAGACGGGAAAGTGGTGCATGCCAAAGGCTACGGTGTCCGGTCGCTGCGCACTAAGGAGAAGGTGGACGAAAACACAATGTTCGGCATTGCGTCGAACAGCAAGGCGTTTACGGCAGCGGCGCTGGGTATCCTGATGGACGAAGGCAAGCTAACCTGGGATTCGAAAGTGATTGATTTTATTCCGGAGTTCCGGATGTACAACGCCTACGTAACCGAGGAATTTACGATCCGCGATTTGCTGACCCACCGCAGCGGCCTGGGCCTTGGTGCCGGTGACCTGATGTTCTGGCCCGATTCGAGCAACTTCACGCTGAAAGACGTGATTCATAACCTGCGTTACCTGAAACCGGTATCGGGTTTCCGGACCAAATACGATTACGATAACCTGCTCTACATGGTGGCCGGCGAGGTCATTCAGCGGGTTAGTGGTAAGACCTGGGAGGCCTTTGTGGAAGAGCGGATTATGAAGCCTTTGCAGATGAACGGCAGCGCCGGCTCCTACGAACGGCTGCCGGATAAGGTCAATGCGATTGATGCCCACGCGGCAGTCAACGGTACGGTACAGGTAATCAGCCGCGACAAGTTCCGGTTCGGTCATTCGGCCGGCGGGATTAATTCCAGTGTTTCGGACATGGCGAAATGGGTGACCATGCAGCTGAACCGCGGGAAGTACGGTGACGGCAAACGGCTCTTCAGCGAGTCGGTGCACAACGATATGTGGTCCCCGCAGACCATCACACCGGTTAGCCCCGTGCCGGTTCCGCCCTATAATACGCACTTCTCAGCCTACGGTCTGGGCTGGGGGCTATCCGATGTAAAAGGCTACAAACAGGTAACCCATACAGGCGGTCTGGCCGGGATGGTGACGCAGGTAACGCTCCTTCCGGAGTTGCAGCTGGGCATTATTGTGTTTACGAATCAGCAGGTCGGAGCTGCGTTCAGCGCTGTAACGAACACGATCAAAGACAGTTACCTGGGACTGCCGCCAACGGACTGGGTGAAACTCTTCGGTGACCGTGTACAGAAAGGCCAGGCGGAGGCCGATGCCATTACCAAATCGGTCTGGGAAACGATTACGAAAGAACAGCAGAGTACGACCGCTAAACCGGCCATCGCGCCATACCTGGGCACCTACCGTGACAACTGGTTCGGCGATGTGGTAATCAGTCAGAAAGACAACCGGTACTGGTTTACCTCGGTGCGGTCGCCGAAACTGACCGGTGAGCTGTTTTATTACAAAAACAACACGTTTATCGTTAAGTGGAACAACCGCAGCCTGGATGCCGATGCGTATGTTATGTTTCAGGTTGATGAAGACATGAAACCGTCGCGGATTACGATGAAGCCGATTTCGCCGCTGACCGATTTCAGTTTCGACTTTCAGGATCTGGAGCTGAAGCGGGTGAAGTGAGTTAAGTAAGAATAGTCAACATAAGTGGTGGCACGACTATTCGTGCCACCACTGAATACGCACTACTGAAAAGCCGTTATATAGACGTTTTTTCATAAAACAAAGGCTGACGGGGAAAATACTTTTTTTGAGGAAGCGGTCCGCTGATTGCCAGATAATTATCCGGATGTACCCTAAATTCCGTTTCCGAATCCCGGTAATTTTCGTAATTTTACATCCCGTAACGACGAAAACAGGTTTTCAGACATGGCGTCTACGGGCTCAAAATCCGCAAAATACATCTTTGTTACAGGCGGTGTAACATCTTCTCTTGGCAAGGGCATTATTGCTTCATCGCTTGCTAAATTACTTCAATCACGAGGTTTATCGGTAACCATCCAGAAGTTCGATCCCTACATCAACGTTGATCCGGGCACACTGAATCCATATGAACATGGAGAGTGCTACGTCACTGATGACGGGGCCGAAACGGACCTCGATCTTGGTCACTACGAACGTTTCCTTAACCGGCCAACGTCGCAGGCCAACAACATTACTACGGGGCGGATTTACTACAATGTAATCAACCGCGAACGCCGTGGGGACTTCCTTGGGAAAACTGTACAGGTTGTACCGCATATTACCGACGAAATCAAGCGTAACATCCGGTTACTGGGCGATACGGGTGAGTACGACATCATCATCACCGAAATCGGCGGCTGCGTAGGCGACATCGAGTCCCTGCCTTTCGTGGAGGCTGTCCGGCAGCTGAAGTTTGAACTGGGCGAAAAAGATACACTGGTCATTCACCTGACCCTGATCCCGTATCTGCAGTCGGCCGGCGAGCTGAAGACCAAGCCAACCCAGCACTCGGTGCGTATGCTGCTCGAAAACGGCGTTCAGCCGGATATTATCGTGTGCCGGACCGAACATCCGCTGCCGATGGAAATCCGCCGCAAAATTGCGCTCTTCTGTAACGTACAGGTCAACTCCGTGATTGAGGCAATCGACGCGGAAACGATCTACGACGTACCGCTCCTGATGAAAAAGGAAAAGCTCGACCAGCGCACGCTGTACATGCTCGACCTCTACAACGACCAGGACGCTGATCTGGATGCCTGGAAAGACTTCCTTGGCCGCCTGAAAAATCCGTCGGATACCGTCCGGATTGGTCTGGTCGGTAAGTATGTGGAGCTGCACGATGCCTACAAATCCATTGCTGAATCATTCATCCACGCCGGTGCCGAAAACGAGTGCAAGGTGAAACTGGAGTGGATTCAGTCGGAAACGCTGGTCGATGAGCACCACTGTGCCGATGTACTGCGCGAACTGGACGGGGTACTGGTGGCGCCGGGCTTCGGCGAACGCGGTATCGACGGCAAAATCAATGCCGTACGCTTTGCGCGGGAAAACGGTATTCCGTTCCTGGGCATTTGTCTGGGAATGCAGATGGCGGTGATTGAGTATGCCCGGAACGTACTGGGTCTGGAAGAAGCCCATTCGACCGAAATGAATCCGGAAACGCAGGTTGCTGTGATCGGTTTAATGGAAGACCAGAAAAACGTGACCGAAAAAGGCGGTACGATGCGGGTTGGTGCTTATCCGTGCAAAATCAAGCGCGATTCAATGGCGCACAGAATTTACGGCAAGACAACCATAAGCGAGCGTCACCGCCACCGGTATGAGTTCAACAATGAGTACCTGACGAAATTTGAAAAGGCAGGCATGAAGGCAACCGGTATCAATCCGGAAAGCGGACTGGTTGAGATCGTGGAGGTCCCGAACCACCCATGGTTTGTGGGCGTTCAGTTCCACCCTGAGCTGAAAAGTACGGTCATGGCACCGCACCCTTTATTTGTTCACTTTGTGAAAGCTGCCCTCGTGTATTCTCAGAAAAAACAGAATTATCTGCCTGAACCAGCGGCAGATACGGCCGTATTGTCGTAAGCTGTAAGGCCCTGATTAACTGCACAGCCCACTACTGTTTCGCTCCGGACAGAGTGGGCTGTGTGCTTATCGGTAGTAAACCCGGATGAATGGTATGACATCACCGTTGGTTAACCCGGCATTTCCCCGTAATTTTGCACTTATTCAAGCAGTTTTCAGGTTACCGGTTACCGGTTACAGTTAAACGACAACAAAACCATAAGCTGAGTGCTGTATACTGAAATCAATTACAAATGGATCGTAATCAACTCGTTGGAATTGCCCTGATTTTAGCGCTGCTCGTCGGGTATCAGGTATTGATGCCTAAGCCGGAGCCGAAACCAGCTCAAACACAAACACAACAGGCCAAGGCCTCTTCAAAAACTGCCACCACGCAGAAAACCACCACGCAGACGCTTGATTCTACCGCAGCCCGTTCGCTCTACGGCGATTTTGCCGTTGCTGCCAATGGCGAGGCCCGCGATATCGTGGTTGAAAATAAGGACGTAAAAATTACCTTCTCGACAAAAGGTGGCCGCGTAAAGCAGGTACAGCTCAAAAACTATGAGACGTACACCAAAAAGCCGCTTTTCCTGATCGACGAAAAAACGAGCAACACCTTATTGGAGGTGCAGACCAAAAAGGGTAAAGTCGATTTACACAGCCTTTATTTCCAGACAGCCGCTCAGAATTCGACCGTCAGCGGGCAGCCGCAGCGGATTACTTTCCAGCTGGAGGTTGCGCCCGGTCAGACTGTTGAGCAGTCATACACCATCCCTGCTGAAGGGTACACCGTAGAGTATGATCTGAAAATGAATGGCATGGACAACCTCGTCGGTAACGAGAACGTCCGGTTCTTCTGGCAGGATCGTATGCCTCAGTTCGAAAATGACCTGAAGGAAAACCGTCAGAAAGCAGTGATCAACTACCTGCTTCAGGACGAAACTTTTGAAGGATTACCCGAAGGACAGGACAGCCACGAAAAAGCGGTTGAAGAGCCGGTGCAGTGGTTTTCGATCAAGCACAAGTATTTCCTCGCCGGTTTTATCGCAAAAAATGCTCCGTTGCAGAATGCGACGTTCAAAACGCTGGTCGATCCGGCGGATAGCTCAGTTGTGAAAACGGCCGTGGCGATTGTGAACCTGCCAATGGGCGATATCAAAACCGGTAAAGGCAACTACCGCTTCTACTATGGCCCGAACGACTATCAGCTGCTGGGCGATGTAGCAACGGAGTTCGACCGGAACGTGTACCTGGGCTATGCCGTCCTGAAACCGCTGAACAAATACTTCTTCGTGCCGGTTTTCAGCATGTTTGAAAAAGTATTCACGAATTATGGCTTACTGATCGTAGCGCTGGTGGTATTCGTAAAACTGCTGCTGACACCGCTGACGTATAAGTCGTATGTCAGCATGGCAAAAATGCGGGTGCTGCAGCCGGAAATCAACGAAATTAAAGAGCGTGTTGGCGACGACATGACGAAAGTGCAGTCGGAGCAGATG
>NZ_CAMFHL010000046.1 GCF_945952095.1 uncultured Arsenicibacter sp.
GTTGGAAACAACATTGTTATGCAGGATTGCCCCCTCCCGCGCAATGCGGTCGATGTTCGGCGTCCGCGCCAGCCGGCTGCCATACGCACTGATCGCCTGTGAGGTATGGTCGTCGGAAATGATAAAAATGACATTTGGTCGGGCAGGGGCGGTCTGTTTTTCCGGTATAAAGGCCGTAACGGCACCCAGCAGTAAACCGGCCATTACGGTACCTTGCACCCAGTTGGGCAGCGTATGAATGCGCATAAGCAGAAAGGTTAAGGATTAATTACTGACACTACCTATCAGCAAATAAAGCCCTGTTCCCGTTCGGTATAATGCTTCACAGACGTAAAAGTTAATTTCCGGCCCGAAACCAGCAGAATGGTCCTCAGAAAATCGCGGCCTGACCGGCTTCGCCTTCGCGTTGCCAGCCGCGGTACATACCCTCTGAATTGAAGACCAGCGCCACCTGCCCGGCGGGATCAACAGCAATCAGGCCACCCTCCCCGCCGAGGGCTGTCATCTTATCCTGAATTACCAGCGTGCAGGCTTCCTGCAACGAGAGCCCCCGGTATTCAACCAGGCACGACACATCATAGGCCGTCACCGACCGGATAAAGTACTCACCGTCGCCCGTACACGACACCGCACAGGTCCGGTTGTTGGCGTAGGTACCGGCCCCGATGACAGGACTGTCGCCGATGCGGCCATACCGTTTGTTGGTCGTGCCGCCGGTCGACGTAGCCGCCGCCACATCGCCGTGATGATCCAGCGCCACCGCCCCGACGGTACCTAACGCCCGCGGCCGGACTTCGGTCTGCCGGCTTTTGCGCTGCCATTCCTCCCAGCGCATGTCGGTGTAGTAATACTCATCCGGGGCCGTTTCAATCTGCTGTTCACGGGCAAACTTTTCGGCCCCCGCCCCCGCCAGCATTACATGACCGGAACGCTCCATGGCTACCCGCGCCAGCGTAATCGGGTTGCGGATGTTGTGCACACCGGCAATCGCCCCGGCATTCCGCGTCCGGCCGCACATAATCGACGCATCGAGTTCGTGACGGCCCTCAGCCGTAAACACCGACCCGCGACCGGCATTAAACAGCTCATTATTTTCCAGCAGAATCGTTGTTTGTTCGACGGCGTCCAGCGCCGTACCACCACGGGCCAGAATGGCATAACCGGCATCCAGCGCCTGCTTCAGGCCGGCCAGATACACACGTTCGCGGTCGGGAGTCATTTCGGTGCGGCTGAGCGTACCCGCTCCGCCATGAAGCGCTAAAGCAATCATATCGTTGAAAAGGGTTTTGCGTTAAAACCGGAAAAGCAAGGCAAAGGTTATCCATAGCTAAAGAGTGAAAGAGAGCCAATGGCAGCGTAGCGTCAACCGCTCTTTCATTCTTCCGCTCTTTCACTCTTTGTAAATACTCTTTCACTCTTTAATACCTATCTTTGCACCATGAAATCCACGATCGCACTGTTGCTGGGCCTGCTGATGCTGGCAGGAAGTCTGTTTCCGCAGACCGACGTGGAGGAAGTGTACAAACTACCCGGGCTGATTTCGCACTACCAGTTCCACAAACGGATTTCGGGACCTGAGTTCGATTTCTGGCAGTTTCTCGATCTGCATTATAACCCCGATTCACCGCACGCCAGAACCCCGCACAAGGGCGTCGGTATTCCGTTTTACAATCACCTGTCGACCGGCTTTGTCTTTATTCTGAGCATACCGCAACGCATGGTCCGCGTGACAGCGACCGTCACCACCCTGCCCGACCGGCCGTTTTACTACCAGAATCTCTATCAGTTTCAACAGGCAAAGACCCTGCTCCAGCCGCCCCGTATCGGATAAATCACCGGAAACCTAACGTTTTGCGCTTGCCCGACCGTCTAGCCGGCCGGCAGAAGCGCGTGTATTTCCTTTGATTTCATCCTACATGCTTCAACAAATCATTCAGTTCAGCATCCGCCGGAAACTGGCGGTTGTGCTGGGGGTATTAGCGTTGATCGCCTGGGGCGGTTATGCCTTTACCCAATTACCCATTGATGCCGTTCCTGATATCACCAACAATCAGGTGCAGGTAATCACCCAAACCCCGTCGCTGGCGGCGCAGGAGGTCGAACAGTTCATTACCTTCCCCCTCGAAGCCACCCTCCGGAATGTACCGGGCGTGATCGAAATCCGGTCTATTTCACGGTTCGGTCTGTCGGTGATTACCGTTGTTTTTGACGACGAAACGCCTACCTATCTGGCCCGGCAACTGGTGTCGGAGCAGTTAAAAACCGCCGAAAAAGACCTGTTAGCCGGTTCGCCGCAAATGGCACCAATCACGACCGGCCTCGGCGAAATTTACCAGTACGTGGTCCGCCCCAAAGCCGGTTTTGAGGGCCGTTATTCGCCCACCGACCTGCGGACTATTCAGGACTGGATCGTAAAACGTCAGCTGGCCGGTGTTTCCGGCGTGGTTGAGGTCAGCAGCCTGGGCGGCTACCAGAAGGAGTACGAAGTCAGTATTGACCCCGAGCGGCTCCGCGCCATGAATACTACGCTGACGGAGGTGCTGAGTGCGCTGGCCGACAACAACGCCAATACCGGTGGCAGCTACATCGAAAAGGGGCCGGAAGCCTATTTTATCCGGGGCGAAGGAACGGTGCAGCAGCCCGGAGACATCGAACAGATTGTCGTGAAAACCCTCGGCCCTACGCCCGTGCTGGTGCGTGATGTCGCCACCGTTCAGATGGGACACGCGGTTCGCTACGGCGCCATGACCCGCAACGGACAGGGCGAAGTGGTCGGTGGTATTGTGCTGATGCTCAAAGGGGCAAGCTCCGAAAAAACCATTGCCGGTGTTAAGGAACGGATCGCGCAAATTCAGAAAAGCCTGCCACCGGGCATAGTCATCGAACCTTTTCTGGACCGGAAAGTCCTGATCGACAAAGCCATCCGGACCGTCAGCCACAACCTCCTCGAGGGGGGCATTATCGTCATGAGCGTACTGCTGCTGCTGCTCGGCAACTGGCGGGCGGGACTGGTTGTGGCCTCGGTCATTCCGTTGTGTATGCTGTTTGCACTGGGCATGATGCACGTCTTCGGCGTATCGGCCAACCTGATGAGCCTCGGCGCCATCGACTTCGGCCTGCTTGTCGATGGTGCGGTGATTATCGTCGAAAGCATGATTTTCCAGATTGTGCATACCACACTGAGCCGCCACAAAAGCATGGACGACATTGCACTGGACTCGGCGAGCCGGCTGATGCGGTCGGCGCTGTTCGGGCAGCTGATTATCCTGATCGTTTACGTCCCGATTCTGTCCCTGACCGGTATTGAGGGTAAAATGTTCCGCCCGATGGCACTCACCGTCGGCTTTGCCATTATCGGCGCCATGCTCCTTTGCCTGACCTACGTGCCCATGATGGCCGCCACCCTGCTCCGGAAAGATATTCAGGAGGAAGGCACCCTCGCCGACCGCATCATGAAAGCCCTCCAACGCGTTTATACGCCCTTGCTCGAAGGGGCGCTGCGGGCGCGGAAAGCCGTTCTGGCGGGTTCGGTACTATTACTGGCAGGGGCCATCTGGCTGTTTACGACGATGGGGGGCGAGTTTATCCCCAATCTGGACGAAGGCGACATTGCCATCAGCCTGACACTCAAGCCCGGTTCGTCGCTATCGCAGTCGGTCGAAACCACACGGCGGGTCGAAACGATTCTGAAAAACGGTTTCCCGGAAGTTGTCCAGGTAATTTCGAAAATAGGGACGGCCGAAATCCCGACCGATCCGATGCCGATTGAGGCCGCCGACATTATGGTGGTGCTGAAAGAGCCGTCGGAGTGGACTACGGCCCATACCAAAGCCGAACTGATCGACAAAATGCGGCGCGCGGTAAGTGTGTTGCCGGGGCTTAATCTGGAATTCACCCAACCCATCCAGCTGCGGTTTAACGAATTGATGACCGGGGTTAAATCCGACGTGGCCATTAAGATTTACGGGGAAAACCTCGATACGCTCTTTGCGCGGGCCAATCAGGCCGCCAACCGGCTGAAATCTATCCAGGGTGTAGGCGACCTTAAAGTGGAGCAGATAGTTGGCCTGCCGCAAATGCTGGTTTCCTACAACCGGGCGCGGCTGGCGCAGTACGGCGTTTCGGTTGCCAGCCTGAACCGGATTCTGAAAACGGCCTTTGCGGGCGAAACCGCCGGTGCTGTCTTCGAGGGAGAACGCCGGTTCGATCTGGTGGTGCGGCTCGACAGTGCCTACCGCAAAGACATCGACAACATCCGGCAGTTGTATGTCGACGTGGCAGGCGGGCAGCAGGTTCCACTCGCCGAACTGGCCAATATCCGCTACCAGTACGCCCCGATGCAGGTCTCCCGCGATAATGCCCAGCGACGCATCACGATTGGGGTAAACGTACGTGGCCGCGATGTTGAAAGTCTGGTGAACGAAATGAAAACAGTCCTGGACAAAGACCTGCCGCTACCGCCGGGTTACCGCTACACCTATGGCGGGCAGTTCGAAAATCTCGTAAAAGCCAAGGCGAGGCTGGGCATTGCCGTGCCGCTGGCCTTGCTGCTGATCGGCCTGCTGCTGTTCTTCACGTTCAACTCGGTTAGTCAGGCGCTGATGATTTTTACCGCCATCCCCCTGTCGGCCATCGGCGGAATCGCCGCGCTCTGGGTTCGTCAGATGCCATTCAGCATTTCGGCCGGTGTCGGTTTTATTGCCCTGTTCGGCATCGCTGTCCTCAACGGCATTGTCCTGATCAGCTACTTCAATGAGCTCGAAGCCGAAGGCATCAGCAACGTCCCCGACCGCGTCCGGCAGGGCACCAGCGTTCGTTTCCGGCCCGTTGTCATGACGGCGGCGGTTGCCTCGCTGGGTTTTCTGCCCATGGCCATATCCAGCTCGGCCGGTGCCGAAGTCCAGAAACCACTGGCCACCGTCGTCATCGGCGGGCTGGTCTCGGCTACACTCCTTACTCTGGTCGTGCTGCCGGTATTGTACAGCCTCGTCGCCGCGCGCAACACATCGTCACAACCAGCTCCGCCTGCCAGACAGCAAGCCGGAGCCTAATCTTTTTGACCCCATGCAATCAAGCAATAACATCGTTTTTATCCTGGCCCTAGCCCTCTCCGCTGTTTTTTCGGCCTGCTCATCCCATGAGCAGGCTACCGACCAGGCCGCCCCTGAAGTCGCAACCGAAGCCCTGAAGCAGACCGTCCGGATTTCGGAGGAGCAGTTCCGGCAAACCGGCATTGTGCTGGGCCGCCCCGACACCCTGATGATGGGTAAAACCATTCAGGCAACGGGCAAACTGGAGGCCCCGCCCGAACACTGGGCTACCGTCAGCGCACCGATGGGTGGTTTCGTGCGGGCAACCCGCCTGCTGGAGGGGGATCGGGTGCGCAAAGGGCAGGTACTGGCAGTACTCGAACACCCGGACTACATCAAACTGCAACAGGAATACCTGCAGGCCGAGGCACGGCTGCATTTTGCCGGACAGGAACTGAACCGACAGACCGAGCTGAACCGCGAGCAGGTCGGCGCCCGCCGGAATCTGGAACAGTCAACGGCCGATGTGCAGACCACAAAAGCGTTACTGGCCTCGCTGGAAGCCCAGCTGGAACAACTCCACATTTCGCTGCCGGAGCTGCGCAAGGGCCATATTCAGCGGACGATTCCGCTGCCGGCGCCCATTGGCGGTTATGTAGATAAAGTCAACCTAAAGATCGGTCAGTTTGTTAACAGCACGGATGTGCTGGTCGAGATCGTGAACAAAGAACATTTACACCTCGAATTGCAGGTTTTTGAGCAGGATGTGCCCCAGGTCCGGGAGGGGCAAACGGTCCGGTTCATGATTCCGCAGCAGCAGACCGGTGAGCTGACAGCGCGCGTGTATCGGGTCGGGCAGACCTTTGACCTGCAAACCAAAACCGTGACGGTGCACGCGAATCTGGTGAATGCCGATATGCGCCGGTTATTTCCAGGATCATACATCCGCGCCACAATTCTGACGGATCAGCGGCGGGTAATGGCCTTACCCGAAGACGCTGTTGTAAAAGAAAGCAGCGGGGCGTATGTTTATGTGGAAGACCCGGTTAAGGGAGCCCATCAATTCCGGCTGGTGCCTGTCAAAACCGGTATCCGCGAACAGGGCCGGATTGAAGTAACGCTTCCCGCCTCGTTGTCGCCTTCAGCCCGCATTGTGCGGTCAGGAGCCTATTTTTTAAGTGCCGAACGGGCAAAAGAAGCCTGAAAATGAATGAATAATGGACAATGAATAATGCCGGTCATGCCACCGCTGCGTACCACATTATTCATTAAGCATTGCTCATTATTCATTGTCCATTTCACATTAAGCATTGTTCATTATACATCAGATAAAATGAATCCAGCAGATTTTCCGACGGAACCACACCGTGCGAAGAAAGGCGAACAGTCGACCATTATCGGCATGGCCGTCAATGTCGGGCTAATGATTGTCAAGGGCCTGGCCGGTTGGTTCGGCAACTCCTATGCCCTGATTGCCGACGCCTTAGAATCAGCCACGGACCTGGTCACGTCATTTTTTGTCTGGCTTGGCCTCCGTACAGCCGCTCAGAAACCGGATGCCAACCATCCTTACGGGCACGGTAAAGCCGAGCCGCTGGCGGCTTTGCTGGTGGCCATTGCCCTCTGGGGTGCCGCCGGCCTGATTGCCGTTCAGAGCATTGAAAATATCCGGACGCCCCACGAAATACCGGCCCCGTTTACGCTGGCGGTCTTGGCCGGCGTTGTGATCATCAAGGAAGTGTTGTTCCGCAAGGTTACGAAGGTTGGCGAAGAGGTCGACAGCAACGCCGTGAAAGCCGATGCCTGGCATCACCGCTCCGACGCCATTACGTCCCTGACCGCGTTTATCGGCATTTCCATTGCCCTGATCGGCGGCCCCGGCTACGAAAGTGCCGACGACTGGGCCGCGCTGTTTGCGTCGGGGATCATTGTCTTCAATGCCTACCACATTTTCCGGCCGGCCTTCGGCGAGATTATGGACGAGGCTCCGCCGGGTGAATGGAAAAAGGAAATCGAGCAGATTGCCCGTGCCGTGCCGGGCGTGCTGGGCACCGAGAAATGTTTTGTCCGGAAAATGGGCTTTGAATTTTTCGTTGACCTGCACGTCGAAGTGTCCGGCGACCTGACCGTCCGCGAAGGCCACGACATTGCCCATGCAGTTAAAGCCGCCATCCAGCGCGAAAAGCCCTATGTGTACGACGTGCTGGTGCATATCGAACCGGCCTGATCAATAAGAATCAGCTACAGCGTTCCGGCTTTTATTGGCTCATTGTTAACGTTGTAGCTGATTTTACTGTTACTTTGTCGAGTATCAATAATCATCAGGAAGATTATGAGTGTCCAATATATTTCTGACAGTCAGGGCAAACATACTGCCGTTGTTATTTCCATTGAAGACTGGAATGCCTTAAAAGCAAAATACCGGGATCTGGAAATTCTCGAAAAACCGGCTGGTTCATCCATTAAACGAAAGCCATCTGATTTTGCAGGCTGCCTCTCCCGGGAGACAGCGACAAAAATGCTTTTGGATATTGAACAAAGCCGTAATCAATGGGAGAGAGATATTTGATTGATACTAACGCACTATTAGAATTTCTTGGCAGAACATTACCACCTGATGCTCACCATTTTCTGTCCGGGGTTATAAATGAGCAGTTTAACATTTCCGTTATCAACCGAATCGAAGTACTTGGCCATGAATCAGCGACGGAAACGCTTGTGGAATTCATGAATCTGGCAAATACCTATGCTATTGAAAAGGATATTGAAGAACAGACAATCGCTCTCAGGAAACAAAAAAAATAAAGTTACCTGACGCCATAATCGCAGTAACGGCGCTAGTCCATAATTTAGTCGTTATTTCACGGAATGTAAAAGATTTTCAGCATATTGACGGTCTGAGATATATCAATCCACACGAATTGAAGACTGAATTATAAGTCATTATTATCGAACTGTCGTTCTTAAAAAACGGATCGATAAACCATAAACTACTGTTTAGATGAACCGGACATTAATTACCCGAAGTAAGCGCATGCATGAAGCGCAGCTGATTATTCTGCGCCTTTTTGAGCGGGATATGACGGCCACAGAACTCGCCCAGCTGAAAGATACCCTCTCCGGTATGCTGGAGCAACAACCGGAATCTACACTGGGACCACTCATTCACCCGAAAAGCAGCCTTCAGGAAGTCGCTAATTTCGGGCACGGCCTGTAGGGCACATTTTCTCAGGCATATACCTGAATAATATTAACCGGGCAGGCTTCTGCCGCCCGGACATTATCCTCATACTCGTCGAACAGAATATCGACCTGGTAAATCCCTTTCTTTTCCCTGGCTCCCAGCAGCACGCTTTTGCCGTCTTTCTTCGACATGCGCCACCGCTCATAGGCAATTTCTACGCAGGCATTGCAGCCAATGCAGTTTTTCCGGAGATGAACGATTTTAGGCATACCGGCTATGCATCAACGACTTTATACAGCTTATCCGACGGCCGGATTTTGCCCGTTACCGGCATCGAAATCGTGGCTCCTTTGGCCGCCTTATCCACATTTTCGCCCGTGGCTACGCGGATTTCCGCCGCAGTCAGCTCCATGTAGCCGGTTGTCGGGCCGGTCACGATCAGTTTATCGCCCTGGCTGATGTCATTGGCTTCGAGCAAAAACTCGCCGACACCAACCTTATCAAAATACTTCACCCCCTTGCCGATGTAGATTTTGCGTTTGGTCGCTACCGAACCGTGTACGTTGCTCCACTCGCCCATTTTCCGGCCCAGGTAGTAGCCATCCCAGAATCCGCGGTTATACACGCTCTGCAACTGCTCTTTCCAACCGGCAATTTTGTCGGCGGTGTAGGTTCCGGCCTGAATGGCGTCGACGGCTTCGCGGTAGCATTTCGTGGTAGTATAGACGTAGTCAGCCGCCCGGCCGCGCCCTTCGAGCTTGAGCACCCGCACGCCGGCCTCCAGGATTTTATCCAGAAAATCAATCGTGCACAGGTCCTGGGCCGACATAATGTACTCGTTATCAATCGCCAGCTGATAGCCCTCCTCTTTATCGGTGACGATATATTCGCGGCGGCAGTTCTGGATACAGGCTCCCCGGTTGGCCGACGCATTGTGCGAATGCAGGCTGAGGTAGCACTTACCCGACACCGCCATACACAACGCTCCGTGGGCAAACACCTCAATCTGCACCAGGTTACCCGACGGCCCGGTAATGTTCCGGCGTTTGATTTCACGGGTAATCAGACCAACCTGCTGCAAGGTCAGCTCGCGGGAGGTGACAATCACATCGGCATAGTCGGCAAAAAACTCGACGGTTTCGATGTTTGTTACGTTCGACTGCGTCGAAATATGAATCTCGACACCCTTCTTACGGGCGTAGTTCATCACGGCCAGATCAGAAGCAATGATAGCCGAAATGCCGCTTTCCTTCGCCTGATCCACAATCCGGCGCATCAGCGAAATATCGTGATCGTAAATAATGGTATTGAGGGTAATGTAGCTTTTCGCGTTGTATTCCTTACACAGGGCAGCAATGGCCGGCAGGTCATCGGCCGTGAAATTATTCGTTTGCCGTGCCCGCATGTTCAGTTGTTCAATGCCGAAATAGACTGAATTTGCCCCGGCCTGTAAACCGGCCCTCATCGCTTCCCACGATCCGGCCGGTGCCATTACTTCGATACTATCCATCGCAACAAAAAGAGGTTAGCTCACCCATCAGGTGCGGTGAGCAAATTTGCCGCAAAATTAAACAATTTGCGGCGGAGATACGGCCTGCCAGGACACTGATACTAATCAGCTCAGAAAACACGAACGGGCGCAGCCAACCCGCGTTGACTGCGCCCGTTCATCGCCGGCAAAGGCCTTATTTAACAGCGAATGCCACGAATGTAGCTGGTTTCACAACCGCCTTTTTCTTAGCGGCGCTGGTCATGGCCTTGTCAGTCTGCTTTGTGCAGCAGGCGCCTGCGCTCTTTTGTGAGACGGCGGTCACTTTGGCCGTACCCTCACAGGCTTTGGCTTCGGCACATTGGGTTTTGCAGCAACCTGCACCTGACTTGCATTTTTCTTTCTGACAATCAGGCGTTTGTGCGAACAGAGGAGCGGCCAGGCCGGCCAGCAGAAACAGGGAAAGAGCTGTTTTTTTCATTTTGTTTACGAGTTTAGTGGCACTGGTAAAACCACGGTACAAAGGTCGTGCCTAAGCTGTCACGACCCTGTTATCAACTTGTTACCGACTTGTTAATCTCACGGCCGGCCACCCCTTTTTACCCTATCTTTAGGGTATGAAAGTCATGAACCGGGAAATACCGCCTGTGCTGATCGCATCGGTGGTTGCCGTGATGGCGCTGGTGATCTCCCAGCTGATCTGGATGCGCCACTCCCAACAGTTATCGGATCAGTTATTCAGCCAGCGTGTCAGCATGGCCCTGTGTTCGGCCGTTGAACGGTACGACGACGGAGCCCTGTGCCGGAACGGATGTCTGGCTACCCAGCAGGGCACGATCACGATCCGGCATATTACGGGGCAGATTCCGACGACGCTCACCAGCAGTCCGGCTTTCCGGGCCGAACTCGACAAATCGCTCCGGTTCCATGGCATCAATGCTGTTTATGAACTAGCCGTTTATCCGACCCGCCAACAGGGAACGGCCGTTTGTCAGTCGGCCGTTACGCTGCCGGATGCTCAAGGCCAGGCCGCCTTTCTGACCCTCACCTTTCCGGACAAAGACGCTTTTATTCTGAATGGCATGAGCTTCATGCTGGTCACTACCCTGCTGATTCTGGCCTTCATTACCACAGTACTGCTACTGGTCAACTGGTCGTTGATCCGGCAAAAACGGCTGTTGCAGACCAATATTGACGTTTTCAACAACATGGCCCATGAGTTCCGGACGCCGCTCAGCAGCATCAGCCTGGCCGCGAGCATGCTCAGCAAACGCCATCCTGAGCTCAGGGATAATCAGCTGGTCGATGTAATCCGGCGGGAGAACACCCACCTGCTGGGCGAAGTCGAGCGGGTACTGCATCTGGCCAGTATTGAAAACGGCGACTATGTGCTTCAGAAAGAATCGGTGTCGGTGAAACAGTTGATCCAGTCGGCCATCAGCAGCCTGTCGATGGCTATCTCCGAACGACAGGCCACCGTCTGCGTTGAGCAGTTAACCGATCTGACCATCGCGGGCGACCGGCAGCATCTGGTGAGTGTCTTCCGGAATATTCTGGACAATGCCCTGAAATACACCATCGGGCAACCCCATATCTCCATTGCGGCCAAACCCCACGAGCAGGGTGTGCTGATTTCGTTTCAGGATAACGGCATCGGCATTCCGAAGGCGCAACGGGAGCTGATTTTCGAAAAATTCCAGCGGGCGCATACCGGCGATGAGCAGCTCCGGAAAGGATTCGGGCTGGGGCTGGCCTACGTCAAACGCATGGTTGAACTCCACAAAGGGTATGTGCTTGTCAACAGCGAAATACAGCAGGGAAGCCGTTTCGACATTTTTTTACCCGCCATATCATGATGACAAAATCTAAAATATTACTGGTTGAAGACGACCTGAGCATGGGCTTTCTGCTGAGCGAATACCTGGAAGAAAACGGTTTCGAGGTAAAGCTTTGCCGGGATGGCGAAAGCGGGTTGTCGACCTTCCGCCGGAGCCATTTCGACCTGTGCATTCTCGATGTGATGATGCCGCGCATGGACGGGTTTACCCTGGCACAGGCCCTTCGCGGCGAAAATGCCGGTATACCCTTTCTGTTTCTGACGGCCCGTTCCCTGAAAGACGATAAACTGAAAGGCTTCGCCCTCGGCGCCGACGATTACATCACCAAACCGTTTGACGAGGACGAGTTGCTGTGCCGCATCAACGTATTATTGCGGCGGCAGCCCGCTGCTTCGACGCCGGCCGATGTGCACCGCTTCACCATCGGCAGCTATGCCTTTGATTATTCGCGTCAGGAACTGAGCTGGCAGCATGAAACGTGGCGGCTGACCGGAACGGAGGCCGAAGTGCTCCGGTTGCTGTGTATCAACCAGAATCAGATCCTCCGGCGCGACGATGCCGTCGAAGCCATTTACGGCAAAAAAGACTATTTCCTCGGCCGCAGTTTCGATGTGTTCATCTCCAAACTGCGCAAACTCCTTCAACATGACCCGACTGTCAGTATCGACAATGTGTTCCGGGTTGGCTTTATCCTGAATATTCCTGAAATACCGGCGTAATTGGTTGGCTGTCTGCACAAAACTTTACGTATCAGGCAGTAGAAACAAGGTGGAAATAACTTTTGCAATCGGTTGCATTTGTACCGTTTCATAGACAAAATTGCACCTTAATAAGTCCCTTTTCCTAAATCTTAGCGCATTAGTGTATGAAACCTGTCTTGCTGACGGCGGCTCTGTTCTGCCTGTTCGGGCGGCTGCTGCCGGCCTGTGCCCAGCAAATCTCCAAAGAGGAACTGATTTTTCTGACGCCCGAATGGAAGGGCGAACGCTTCTCTGACGGCCGGCCAAAAGTGCCCGACGCCATCCTGAAACGGATGAAACTGGTGACGCATGAAGAAGCCTGGGCCGTGATGAAGGGCGAAAACTTCAAATACCAGTTTGCCGGTGGCTGGCAGCAGATCAACCCCGACAGTGTACTGGTGGGCCGTGCCGTAACGGCCACGTTCATGCCCGGCCGGCCGGATGTTCACCGCGTGATCGACAAAAAAGGCCACGAGAAAGACGGCCGTGTCAAATCACAGAATTCATGGCCGATTGACATGCTCACCAGGGGCGATGTATACGTGGTCGATCAGTTCGGGATGCACGAAGATGGCCCGACCATCGGTGACAACCTCGGCAACTCGATTTATGCCAAAACCGGCAACGGAATTGTCTACGAAGGCGCGGTCCGCGACATTGCCGGTCTGAAGGAAATCGGTGGGTTTACGTCATACTTCCGCAGCTATCACCCGTCGCACCACCTCAACAACCCGGACGGTGAACTGAATACGACGCTGGTCGGTATTAACCACCCGACCCGCATCGGCAAGGTAATGGTAATGCCCGGCGACGTGGTCCTGGGCCGCGACGGCGGGGTGATTTTCATTCCCCCTCATCTGGCCGAAAAGGTTGTTAAAACGTCCGAAATCATCCGGCTGCGGGATATGTTCGGCCACCAGCGCCTGCGCGAGCAGAAGTATACGCCGGGACAGATCGACAGCCGCTGGTCGGAGGACATTGAGCGGGACTTTTCGAAATGGCTGAACACCTATATCGACCGGCTTCCCGTGCCCAAAGAACAGATTCAGGATTATCTCAAAAACCGGACCTGGTAACCCCTTCGTATTCTTAACCTCCTGCATACATGACAACGACTTCACGCCGGTCTTTCCTGACCAAAACGGCCCTGGCAGGTGCCATGAGTACCACCGCCTTAACCGGTTTCGGGGAGGGTCTCGAAAAAGCCATCGACCGGACACCGATGTCTTCGGCCCCGTCTGACCTGAAAATCACCGACATCAAGTGCGGCTACATCCGAAACGGCCACAGCCTGTTTGTGAAAGTACATACGAACCAGGGTATCTGGGGGTGCGGCGAGGCTGTCGATGCCACGCCCGGCACCTACCATCTGGTCAAACTCATGGCCCAGCGGATTAAAAACAAAAGTCCGCTGAACGTGAACCGGCTCTTTGAAGACCTCCGCAAGGGCGGCTTTTTTGAAGGCGCCCAGGCAGGCATGTACATCGGCGTACTGTCGGCCGTTGAAACCGCGTTGTGGGACCTTGTCGGCAAGGCACTCGGCCTGCCGGTGTATCAGCTGCTGGGCGGCAAATACCGCGACAAACTGCGCGTTTACTGCGACACCGGTGCCTACCGCGAGACCAACCCGACCGCCGATTCGTTCGGCCGCAGTGCTAAACGGGCCGTTGATATGGGCTTTACGGCGGTAAAATTCGACATTGACGAACGCAACGACCCGAACAAATACGACGCCTATAACTGGACCGCCAGCCCCGGCGAACTGGAACGGATGTTCAATCAGATTGACAGCGTGCGCAAGGCCGTCGGCCCGAAAATCGACATCTGTGTGGATATGCACGGACGTTACGATGTGACGACAGGCCGGCGAGTAGCGAAGATGATGGAACCGCTGAACCTGATGTTTCTGGAGGAACCTATCCCTGCTGAAAACCCGGAAGCCTACCGCCAGATCCGTGAATCGACCAATACGCCGATCTGTGCGGGTGAGAACCATTACCTTGCCCACGGTTTCCGGCGGCTGCTCGAAATCGGCGCGGTCGATATTATCATGCCGGATTTGCAGAAAGCGGGCGGTCTGGGCGAAGGGCAGCGGATAGCGAACCTGTCGAATCTCTACTACGTACCGTTTGCCCCGCACATGGTCGCGTCGTATCTGGGTGCCATGGCGTCCTGCCACGTCTGCGCGTCGGTGCCGAACTTTATGATTCTGGAGTGGCAGATTTATTTCCACGAAGAACCGATGTTTAAAGAGATCGTCACGTTCGACGGCCCGATGGTGAAAGACGGCTTTATCCCGCTGTCGGAGAAGCCGGGCATCGGTGTTGAAATCAACGAAGAGGGCATGAAGAAATATGCCACGAAAGATATGCCGTTTTTTGAGTAGGTTTATGGTATCACCGGCGGGGAGCGGCAACCCTCTCCGCCGGACTGACCGATGGCTACGATCATTCTGGCTGTTGCCGGTATCCCGCAAGGCTCCGCAGGAGCCAGACAGCGCAGCGTCGGTAGCAATCAGCGGACCCATGTTTATTCCGCCCTGTAGGGGCGGTACATGCAATCGAATGTGTCGTACCTACGGCACGAAAATGCGACACCCCCAAAATTTTTCTACCGACGCTGCGCTGTTATGTCCCTGACGGGACTGTACGGACCAAATGCATTACCACCAAAATTTGCTACCGACGCTGCGCTGTTGTGTCCCTGACGGGACTGTACGGACCAAATGTATTACCACCACCATTTTTCTACCGACGCTGCGCTGTTATGTCCCTGACGGGACTATGCGGCCAAATGTATTACCACCAAAATTTTTCTACCGACGCTGCGCTGTTATGTCCCTGACGGGACAACGTTGATCGCACGACACAGGTATCTCCCCTATCAATAAGCCTGCTTACTATCGGGAATAACAGCCATCATGCTGCTCCGGACAGGTAGGCCACCGTGAGCGGCTGCTTTTAAAACTGACCTTGTTGTTGACGCGATGAAAAAAAAGCTGATTTCCCATTCCATACGCCTGATTCTCTCTTTCGTTTTCCTGTGGCTATGGTTGCCATCAACCGCACACGCCCAAACCATTACGCCCGGCAAAACCGAACGCTGGCACGGGTTCGATAAGGTAAATTTCACCTTCGATGGCTTGCCAGCCTGGTACGTCAAACCGGCGAAACCGCTGCCAGGCAACCCTTGGGTCTGGCGCGCGCACTTCCCCGACTGGCATACCACAATGGATAGCCTGCTGCTGCAACGCGGGTTCCATGTCGCCTATGTCAATACCAATGACCGCTACGGCGCTCCGGTGGCTATGATGGTCTGGGACCGGTTTTATCAATACCTGACCGACAAACTGGCCTTTGCGCCCAAAGTCGCTCTCGAAGGCGTTAGCCGCGGAGGACTATACGTCTATGGATGGGCCAAGCGGAATCCGGAAAAAGTCAGCTGCATTTATGCCGAAGCCCCCGTCTGCGACATCAAAAGCTGGCCGGGCGGCAAGGGGAAAAGCAAAGGCGATGAGAAATCGTGGAAGCAACTGCTGGATGTCTATGGCTTTACCGAAGAACAGGCCCTGGCCTACGCCGATAACCCAATTGACCATCTGGACGGACTGGCGGCCTATAAAGTACCGGTTTTGCATGTAATCGGGCCGAAAGATGCGCTGGTACCGAATGCCGAAAACACCTTTGTTCTGATTGACCGCTACCTGAAACTCGGCGGCCCGGCCACCGTCTATTCCATGACTCGCGGAGCGCAGCAACTGGAAGGCCACCACTTCCCGATTGAGCACCCCGACTGGTGGGCCAATTTTATCGAACAGGCCTCGGTACCGGTCGTAAAGCCGTTACCGAAGGCGCCGTATTTTCAGCTTCGGGGCGGTTTGCCGCATATCGCGCAGGTAATCCGGCAGCAGAAGAAGGCTACCGTTGCGTTCCTCGGCGGCTCCATTACGCATAACCCCGGCTGGCGCGATAAGGTCAGCCAGTTTTTGCAGGAGCGGTTCCCGGATACACAGTTTACGTTTATCAAGGCCGGTATTCCGTCGCTGGGTAGTTTGCCGCATGCCTTCCGGTTTCAACAGGATGTGCTTGACAAAGGTACACCGGACCTCCTGTTTCTCGAAGCGGCAGTCAACGACCGGGGTAACGGCACCGACAGCCTGACCCAGATCCGGTCGATGGAAGGCATCATCCGCCACGCCCGGAAAGCGAATCCTGCCGTCGATGTGGTGCTGATGTCGTTTGCCGAACCGCACAAAACCCGCGACTATCAGGCGGGTAAGGTTCCGCTCGAAGTGGCCAATCACGAACGGGTAGCTGCCTGGTATAACCTGCCGTCGATCAATCTGGCGCAGGAGATTCACGACCGCATCAAGGCCGGGGAAATGACGTGGGAATATGACTTCAAGGATCTGCACCCGTCGCCGTTCGGACAGGAAATTTACTACCAGACCATCAAGGCGCTTCTGAACAGCTCTTTCGACGGTACGGGATCAGCGGCTCCCAATACCCCCCCGGCAAAGCCC
Organism: uncultured Arsenicibacter sp.; assembly: GCF_945952095.1. GTDB lineage: Bacteria > Bacteroidota > Bacteroidia > Cytophagales > Spirosomataceae > Arsenicibacter. The sequence continues at coordinate 16,804 of NZ_CAMFHL010000046.1, forward strand.
ATGAACGCCCGCAGTTTTGAGCGCGGCCATTACCTGCCCATCCGGAAAGCCACCCTCAGCAGCGGCTGGACGCTGGTCGAAAACTGGCGCCCCGAAGACAAGACACCTACCCGCGACGGCTTCGTAAACCGGCCGATGCTGGTTGCCACCCAACCCGGTGCCACGCTGACGCTGTCCTTCACCGGCACCGCCATCGGCATGGGATTGATCTCGGGGCCTGACGCCGGTATCGTCGAATACCGGATTGACAAGGGGCCTTTTCAGAAAATGGACCTGTCTACCCCCTGGAGCAAGCAGTTGCATCTGCCCTGGTATAAACTCTTCGCCGGCGATCTGCCGGACAAAAAACATACGCTGGAACTACGCCTCAGTCCCGACAAGCCGGAAATAAGTACTGGTACAGCCTGCCGGATTGTGTATTTCCTCGAAAACTAATTCACTCATTTCCAGAACATTTTCCCGAACTATCACAAATGGGACATCGCCTGTCCCATTTGTGATAACAGGCAATAGGGCTTTTGCGCGTGCTTTGCAGCATGACCCTTAAGCCCTGTTCCTATGGGAAAATATTATCTCTCTTCACTCCGGATTTTTCTTATTAGTGTATGTATCGGGTATCTTCCGCTGGCTGTCCGGGGACAGATTACAGTGACCGAAGATTTCGATTATGGTGCAACCGCCGGTGATTTATCCGGCAAAAACGGCGGCACCGGGTTTTCGGGTGCCTGGTCAGACGGGGCTGGCGCCTATACGCCAACCAGTCTGACCTTCGGCAATCTGCCAGCCATCGGCGGAGCCATGATTGTCGGATCAGGTAGTAATGCAAGCCGGACGTTTGCCACGGATTTTACGGGTACGGGCATCGTGTCGGGCAGTTTCCTTTTCCGGCTTTCATCTGTTTTCAATGGCAGCGTGTTGATGTTGGGTATGGGCAGCGGCGCGGGAAATAACCAGGGGTTCAACATTGCTTTATTGGGGGCACAGGACGGGGTCGGCGGGAATCCAGCCATAGGAGCCAGTAGTGCCGGTATGAGCGCCATGACCAATGGTGCAAGCCTGTCGCAAAACACTACGTATATGTACCTCTTTACGTACGATAAGGGTGCCATATCAGGCTGGATTCTGGACCTTGATCAGTATAATCACTTTTTCGCTTCGGGGGCAATTACGCCCGCAGCCTTACAGAATACGTCAATCGGCAGTACGGCCGACAAGGTTACCGGTAAAGCCTACCTGCCCAAAACCGGCACCTTACCAGGGGCCATGAGCACCTTGTTTTCCTACTATTTTGGCGGCGGGCAGATGATCGTCGACCGGATTAGCTTATCGGGTAGTGATACCTTTACCAATTTGCTTCCCGCCGGGGCATTTACACTTGGCTTCAGCTGCTCTCCGGCCACAATCGGAGACTATTACAACGGCGCAGGCGGGCCGAGCCTCGGCGTCAGCTTCAAAAACGGGAGTACTACTGCTGACGGGCAGCTCAGCACCGACCCGGGCCCCGTTATCAATGTCCCGAACGGATTTAATAACGGATTCTCCCTGACTTACAACCTATGTGTCGGGTTTGGTATAGCCGTCTATGATGGTCCGGACGGGACAGGCAATCGCCTTGGAAGTATAGCTATCGATGGCAACTCCGGCACCGCCTCCCTTGCATTCAGCGGCACGGCCAAATCAGTAACCCTAAGCCGCTACAGTTGTCCGGGCACATACGATAACCTGACCTTTGGCTCAACTACTGTCGGCACACCGGTTCCGGAGACTACGACCGATATTAATGTTCAGGGCAACGGAATTGATATTGCCGATGGTACTGCCTCAACGACAATCACGACCGGCACAAACCTTGGTTCAGTCGTACCTAATACACCGGTATCCCGTACGTTTACAATCCAGAACAAGGGGACAACCAGCCTTACGGTCAGCAGTCTTACTATTTCAGGAGCGCATCAGAGCGAATTTGTGGTTTCTGCAATCACCTTGCCTGCCATCATTGCCGCAGGAGCAGCAACTTCATTTGTCGTGACGCTGACGCCAACCTCAACCGGTGCCATTGCGGCCAGTGTCGTCATTAGCAGCGATGACTGCGACGAAGCCAGTTATGACTTTGCCCTTCAGGCCAGCACCGACCCTGCCAGTGCGGGGGGCACTGTTTCAGGGAGTTCAACAGTTTGTGCAGGAACTACGGGTATTATTCTTTCTCTGACGAATCAGACCGGCACGGTGCAGACCTGGCAGTCATCTGCAACATCTGATTTTTCCACTGCTGTAACCATACCGGGATCTGCCGGACTGACCAGTCTGACGGTTTCGGGTATTACGCAAACGACCTACTACCGGGCCGTTGTACAAAACAGTACGAATCCGGCAGACAACTCTGCCGCCGCCGTCATTACGGTTAATCCGTTGCCGACCGCCGATATTATGTTTTTGCCGGCCCTCACCATCTGCCAGGGCCAAAGCCTGACCCTGACGGGGTCTTACTCGGTACCGGCCCCGCCGCCGGGGCCAGGCAATGACCCAAGTCCGGCGCCATCACCAACCCCGCCGGGCGGCGGAATAAACCCGGCTCCGGCACCGGACCCAACCCCGACAAACCGCTCCGGTGCTGCCCGCCGCGCCGCCACGCCGGAATACCTGTGGTCGACCGGGGAATTTGACCAGGCAATTGTGGTTACGCCAGCCAGCAGTACCGTCATTAGCCTGACGGCCTACAACGGCACCTGTTTCTCCAATCCGGTCAGTGTCAGCATAACGGTTAACAGCCCCCCTTCACTGACCGTTACGGCAGCTCCCGGCCTCACCATCAGCGCCGGACAAACCGCAACGCTGACCGTTTCAGGAGCCGATAGCTATACGTGGTCAACCGGTACGCAGGCAGCCGGTATAATGGTCAATACGGCTGCCACGTATTCCGTAACCGGCATTACCAACGGCTGCACTGCCACAACCACTGCAGCAATCAGTTTGCGGTCAGCCGTGAACCCGGGCGCAGCGCTGTACTTTGATGGCAGCAATGACGTTATCAGCGCGACGGGACTAACCAGTGCTCCTCCGGCTGAATTTACGGTAGAATTCTGGCTCAATCCGGCCAGCCTGAGCGATTACAATCAGGAAATTTCGATTGGCGCACCAGGCAGTCTGGCTAACAATGCCTGGCAAGGCTTTACCTTCCATTCGACAGCGGGCGGAGCGGTTTATGTCGGCACTGATATGAGCAGCCGCCTGACACCTGCCGAGCTGCCGATGGGGACCGTTGAACTGAATACGTGGCAGCATTTTGCCTATACCTTTAAAAACGGAACCGGCAGTTTCTATAAAAACGGTGTTCTGCTAGCCTCCAGAACCAACAGCGCCCCCGCCAATTTCAGCCGCCTGCTGATTGCGGCGGGCTGCTGTATGCCGGTACACGGCTCAATCGACGAGCTTCGTATCTGGACAGTAGCCCGGAACTGCGACGAAATCAGTCAGCAGCGTTCCTGCGAACTCACGGGCAGCGAAGCAAATCTGCTGCTTTATTATACCTTTAATCAGGGCGAGGCTGGTGGCAACAATGCCGGTATCACCACCGTTCTTGATGCCGCCGGCGGTAATCATAACGGCACCCTGACCAATTTCGCGCTTTCCGGCAGCACCTCAAACTGGATCGGAACCGGGGCCGTTGTATCGGGCAGCAGCTGCGGCCTTGTCGTTTATCCGGAAATCAACCTGACGGCCAACAGCCTGACTATTACCGACGGTACAACTGCCCTTGCTACCGCCAATAATACCGATTTCGGCTCGTTATCGGTCAACGCGGCTAAAACACTGGTGTATACCATCGAAAACCAGGGTATCTCAGCGCTTACGGTATCCGCCATTACCCCATCCGGTTCAGGCAGTGCGGCCTTTGCGGTCTCCGGTCTGCCGTTACCGGCCACCATCAGCAGCGGGTCGTCGGCTACCTTTGCAGCTACCTTTACGTCTGCAACGTCAGGTACATTCAGTGCGAAACTCGCTATTTTCAGCAATGACTGCGACGAAAGCAGCTATGATTTTGCAGTCCAGGGAATTGCCGATCCGGCGACGGTGGGCGGAGCCATCACGGGTAGCACCACCGTCTGTTCAACCACCAATACGGTGGTGTTAACCCTGACAAACAACACCGGTAGCGTCATAAAATGGCAATCGTCGACCACCAGTGCGTTCAGTGACCCGACCGACATTAACGCGTCGGGAGGCCTGGCGAGCCTGACCGTTACGAACCTGAGCCAGACAACCTATTACCGCGCCGTGGTACAGAGCGGGGTTAGTGCATCAGCGGTGTCCGGCTCAGCCGTTATTACGGTCGGAACTGCGGTTACGGTCAGTGTGGCCGCCAACAGCCTCAGCATGTGTCAGGGAAAAAGCGTAACGCTGACGGCTAGCAGCAATGCCGGTACTTATCGCTGGAGTACCAATGAGACAACGCAGGCAATCAGTACAAGTCTGGGGCAGTTATTTACGGTAACGGCGACCGGCGGTTCAGGCTGTTCAGGCACTGCTACGGTAACGACTGCCCAACGGCCGCTGCCGCTTGCCTCGATTACCCCGCTGCCAGGCTATACGGTTTGTCAGGGCAGCAGCGTTACCCTGGTCGGTGGCTACATGAGTCAGGGATCTCCGCCGCCAGCCCCTCCGGGTCCGCCCGCACCAGCTCCGCCACCGTCTGCCCCTACGCTCACGAACGGAATAGCCGGACGCGTGGCCGTTACGCAGCCGGAATACCTCTGGTCGACCGGTGCACAGACGGGCACGATCTCCTTCATACCAACCAGCAGCACGGTTGTGAGCCTGACGGCTTTCGACGGGTCTTGTGTATCGGCACCGGCTCAGGTGAGTATTACAGTACAGACGACACCGGTCACGCTGACGATCAGCAACAGTCAGACGATTTGTGCGGGTCAGCCGGTTAGTTTAACGGTGGCGGGAGCCAATACCTATGCGTGGTCAAACGGCGGATCGGCAGCCACCAATCCGGTATCGCCGACGGCAACAACGTCCTACACGGTTATTGGTCAGAGCGGCAGTTGTTCGGCAACAGCCACGGTGAGTGTTACGGTAAACCCGATACCGGCAGTTACCATCACACCGGCCGTAACGACCATCAGCGGAGGGGAAAACAGTACGCTGACCGCCGGCGGAGCCACTTCCTACACCTGGAATACGCCGGGCAACCCGACAACCGGCAACATCGTGGTCGCTCCGGTTGAAACAACCGTCTATTCTGTCACGGGCAGCGATAAAGGGTGTGTCAGCTCGGCGACCGCTACGATCCAGGTTAACTGCGGAGCACCTCAGCTGGCCGATGCCGTTTCAACAACCATTACCGCTCAGTTAGGTCCGAATACTTGTGCCGTAACGCTTGAAGGACAGGGGTATGGCACTACGTTCACCGTTACCGGCCCCGATGGCTATGTGTACAGTACCGTTTACCGCCAGTTTGGATGGCATATGGTCAGGGCCCTTAATGTTACGCAGCCTGGAACGTATGTATTCCGGGTAAGTCATACGGACGCCTGCGGCCGCAGCAGTACCGACACCATCACCTACATCGTGACTGGTCAGGCCTGCCGGTAACTAATAGATAATGGATAATGGATAATGACCAATGGGCTTCCGCCTACCCTCATTATCCATTATTCATTGTCCATTATCTATTATTCATTCTCTTTCTCCTTCCTCCTCGCCAGTTTCAGCAGCTTTTTATGGGACTGTTCGGGCGTTTCATCGCCGAGAAGAATGCCCCAGGGTTTTAAGGCGTCAACACGGTCGAAAATAACTTTCAGCATCGCAATGGCGGGAATTGACAAAAACATACCCGATACTCCCGCCAGTGCCCCGCCGATCAGTACGCCGATGATGGACACCAGGGCATTGATCCGCACTTTGGAACCCACGATCAGCGGGACCAGCACGTTGTTATCGATAAACTGTACAATCAGGAATACGACGACAACACCGCCCAGAATTTCCAGATCCGGTGTGTTGATAAACGCTACCATGACGGTCAGCACCGTAGCCACCAGACCGCCGATATACGGTACCAGATTCAGAATGGCCGCCATGACGCCCAGCAACACGGCATACTGCACCCCGAGCAGCAGCAGACCAACCGAATTCAGGACGGCAACGCAGGCCGTTTCGAGCACCAGCCCGACCATATAGCTCTGGATGACGACCTTAATCTCCTTCATCACCTCGTGCACTTTCGCCGTATGCTGCTCCGCAAACAGCGCGACCAGAAAATGCATCAGCATCGTCCGGTAATAAAGCAGCAGAAAGACATAAATCGGAATCAGTATCAGCGTGCCGAGCGGCCCCGTCACCATACCCAGCGTTTCCGGCCCCTGTAAGGTATCGAGCGTCTGGGTCTGGGCCTTTTTAAGGTACTGCTCCTGCTGCCGGTAGCTGACCTTGTATTCCTGGCGGATCCAGCGCCGGACATCGTGGTAAAAATCGTTGATGTTGCGTTTCAGTTTCGGCAGGTCATCGGCAAAATCGGCCAGCTGCATCGACAGCAACACGGCCAGTCCTGCCAATACTACAAACGCCAGCGTTACGGTCAGGCTGATGGCAATGACTTTAGGCAGTCCGATGCGCAGAAACATATTTTCGACCGGCCGCAACAATACCGCCAGCAGCCCTGCCATCGCGAGCGGCACCAGAATATCCTGTCCGAAATAGATGGCCACTGTCAGCAAGGCCAGCGCCAGCAGCGCATGCGAAAACCGGTGATAAAATACAGATTCGTTCATAATGCCGTACGGATCACCCCATATGATGACCAGCTATTACCCGATAACCACGTGGTTACCCAATCGTTTAGTTGACCTGTCTATTTACATCTTTTTTCCCTGATAAGTTGGGTAAATTTGCGTTAATTCTCACTTAAACAGCATATCTTACATAGCAAGTAGAATGATTTATAGCCTATTTGCGTTATAGTGTTTATATAAAAACCACATATTACATGTCCTTAAACAAGCCAGGTATACGCCTGCTCGGTTGCGTGGTTGCCCTGATGATTTCGTCGGCAGCCAGTCAGGCACAGAATAAACAATGGTTCCATCTGGACCCTAAGTCTGACAGCGCCCTTGGTATCAGCACGGATCGTACCTACAGCGAACTTCTCAAAAACCGGAAAGCGACACCGGTCATTGTTGCCGTTATCGACGGCGGTGTTGACTCCACACACGAAGATCTGAAGCGCGTACTCTGGACCAACCCGAAGGAGATTCCGGGCAACGGGATCGACGACGACAAAAACGGTTACGTTGATGATGTCCATGGCTGGAACTTTCTGGGTAATAAAAACGGCAAAAACATTGAGTTTGAAACCGCCGAGGTAACCCGCCAGTATATACGGCTGAAGCCGCTGTATGACGGCAAAAGCCGTGCGTCGCTAAGTCCTGCCCAGCAAAAGGAATTTGACCAATACCAGACGTATAAGAAAGAAGTTGAAAGCAAACAGGACGAATACAAGCAGCAATACGAGTCAATCAGCCGCTTCAACGAGCAGTACCTGATGCTGACCGAAAGCCTGCTGAAAACACTGGGCGTCAGCAAACTCGATACGGCCACGCTGGCCAATGTAAAATCCGACGACCTGATGGTACGCAAACAGGCGGGGCTGCTGTACAAAATGCTGACGGCTCAGGGCTATACCGAAGCCGACGACGTTAAAAACGAACTGAAAAGCGCCTTGCAGGAGCTGAAAGCCCGCGCCGAATATGCCTATAACCCAAGCTATTCAGCGCGTCAGATCATCGGTGATGATCCGGAAAATACCGCCGACAAAAATTATGGCAACGCCGACATTACCGGCCCCAACGCCCGCCACGGCACCCACGTAGCCGGTATTATCGCCGCCGACCGGACCAATAATCTGGGCGTACAGGGAGTGGCCGATCAGGTGAAAATTATGGCTGTCCGCGCCGTTCCGGACGGAGACGAACGCGATAAGGATGTCGCCAATGCCATCCGGTATGCGGTTGATAACGGGGCGCAGATCATCAACATGAGCTTCGGAAAGGATTATTCGCCGCAGCGCAAAGCCGTTGACGATGCCATGCGGTATGCCCTTCAGAAAGGAGTGCTGCTGATTCACGCGGCCGGCAACGACAGTAAACTGCTCGATACAACGGCCAGCTATCCGGCCTCGACCTTTATCGACGGCAACGCGATTCCGAACCTGATCACAGTGGGCGCTACCACGCAGCACGGCGATAAGAGTCTGGTGGCTCCGTTCTCGAACTACGGTCAGAAAACGGTGGATGTATTTGCCCCGGGCATGTCTATTTATTCAACAACGCCGGGCAGTCATTACGAGAGCCTGAGCGGTACGAGCATGGCCGCACCGGTGGTGTCGGGTATTGCCGCCGTTTTAAAATCTTACTTCCCGAAACTGACGTATTCCGACATCAAACGGATTATCGAAAAGTCAGCTACGGTAACCAGACTTCAGGTAGTCCGCCCCGAGTCAGAAGACATGGTTAACTTTACCGACCTGTCGAAAACCGGCGCCATTGTGAACCTGTATGATGCCGTAAAAATGGCCCAGATGGAGGAATCAGGCGCTAAATAAGCGCGTTCCTTACTACATACTACGCTTGTAAGCCTGCATCCGGATGCAGGCTTTTTTTATGGCCTTTCCGAATAAAACAAATACAGGAAAAAACGTAACTATACGAAGCTATCATTTTTTGTTTCTTCCGAATAATTGCATATTTTAAGTTATTTATTTTGAGTTTTCTATAATAACAAAAATTATATTTCAACTAAAAAGACGATTACATACATTTACCACACTTGTCCGCTGTGACTTGCCTACGGTACAACAAAACCTCTCATAAGCATCTTCAGGTAGCACAAGCTACCGGCATACCTGTATCCGTACAGGCCATCTGATCTTATCGTACGTACTAGTTCCGCTTTTGGCTCCCTCACCATTGCATGGCCGTGCATTACCGTCTTTATCACTATCTATTCGCTGTTATTTTATGAAAAAAGTTTACGTTTTGTGGTTTATCTGCTTATTAATGAGCGGATTCGGGCAAGTTATGGCACAAGACCGGACCATTACCGGTAAGATCACGGCTAAAGCCGACGGCGCACCGGTGCCGGGCGTTAACATTGTCGCCAAAGGGTCAACCAAGGGAGCTGTTTCAAATGCCGCCGGAGAGTATTCCATCAGCGTACCGGCCACGGCGAAATCACTGATTTTCTCCTTTATCGGCTATACGATGCAGGAAGTTCCCGTCACCAAATCGGACGTGATGAATGTTGACATGGCCGAGGCAGTTCAGAACCTCGATGAGGTTATCGTATCGGGTCTTGCCACGAGCGTGAAGCGGAGTAATGCCGCCAACGCCGTCACACGGCTCACGGCCGATGAACTGATTGGCAAAACCAAACCGGTTACCATCGACGGAGCCATGAGCGGTAAAGTAGTCGGGGCCAATATCGTACAGAACAGCGGGGCCCCGGGCGGCGGTATTTCGGTAAAACTACGGGGTATTTCCTCGATCAACGGCACCTCAGAACCCTTATATGTGGTTGACGGGGTGTTTGTCAATAACTCACAGTTTGCGACCGGTGCCGGCGCGGCGGCTTTCAGCGGAGCCGGTTCCAATCAGGATCAGGCGCCGAACCGCCTGACCGATATCAACCCTGCCGACGTTGAGTCGATTGAAGTCCTGAAAGGCCCGAGCGCCGCCGCCATCTACGGAACACGCGCCAATGCCGGGGTTATCATCATCACGACCAAAAAGGGGAAAGCCGGTAAAACCAAGGTCAGCTTCGGTCAGGACATCGGTTTCTCGTCGGCCATCCGCCTGCTGGGTGCTGAAGGCTGGAGTCTGGACCCGATCGGGCCGCAGGGGCAAAACAAATTTGATTACGTCTTTGGCAACGGTAACCCGGGCAGCGGCAGCGCAACCGAAATCGACCTCTGGAAAAAGGCGACGGCCGAGGGGAAAATCTATGATTATGAGAAGTATATCTACGGAAATACCGGCCACATCAGCAACACCCGCCTGAGCGTTTCGGGCGGTACCGATAAAACCAAATTCTACGTGGCGGCCGGTGTCAACGACGAAACCGGTATTCAGAAGCGGACCGGCTATCAGCGGAAATCCCTGCGGCTGAGCATTGACCATAAACTCGCGAAGTGGATTGACTTTTCGTTTGGTTCCAACTACATGCGGACCGGTGCGCAGCGCAGCTTCAGCGGCAACGACAACCGGGGTGTCTCGGTTGGGTATGTGCTGGCCTACATCCCGAACTACGCCCAGCTGTTCCCCGTAAACGGAATCTATCCGGACTCCCGCTACACCGGCGACAACCCGCTGGCGATCGTTGACCGGACAATCAACGATGAGCAGACAAACCGCTTTATCCAGTCGTTTACAAGCAACATTTATTTCCTGCAAAAGGCGAACAGTACGCTGAAACTGGCCGTTTCGGGCGGGCTCGACTACGTAAACACCGAAGCCGAAGTCTACTTCCCGGAAGATTTGCAGTCGCAGCGGACACGGGCTACGCCGGGCGCTTCCCGCTTCTCGAAATCGCGCAGCTTTAACACCAACCTCCAAGCGTTCCTGATCTATAACTGGAAACTGGCCGGTAAAATCGACATGACATCGCAGGTCGGTACCGTCCGGCTGACAACCGATAACGATCTGAGCTGGATTCAGGGCGAGGGCATGCTGCCGAAGCAGATTAACCCCAACAACGGTAGCGTACGGTCGTTCAGCGAGGCCTTCCAGCGCTGGCAGGACGTGGGTATGGTGGCCCAGCAGGAAATGAACTACGAAGATAAGGTGATCGGTACGCTCGGGATCCGCTTCGATAAATCGAGCCTCAACGGCGACAACACCAAATGGTACGGATTCCCGCGGGCGTCGGTGGCCGTGAACCTGACTAAGTTTGGTTTCTGGGGTTACGAGCCAATCAGCCAGTTTAAACTGCGTGGTGCATTTGGCCGCACGGGGGGCGTACCGGCCTACGGTAACCTGTTCACGTCGATGTCGACCACCATTATCGACGGGCAGCTGGGTGCCGTTTCGCCGGCCTCAATCGGTAACCCGACCATCGAACCCGAAACCGCCCAGGAACTTGAGTGGGGTGCCGATTTCGGCTTCCTCAATAACAAGGTAACGCTGGAAGCCACGTACTACGACAAGAAAGTATTCAACCTCCTCAATCCGTATACGCTGTCTTCAGGCACGGGTGTTACCCAGTTCAACGCCTATCCGGTGGGTGACCTCCAGAACCGCGGGGTCGAACTGGCGCTGGGCACTACCCCGGTTCAGACATCGAATTTCTCATGGACCACCCAGCTCCAGTACTGGTTCAACCGCAGCAAAATTACCCGTCTCGACATTCCGAACACCACCGTCGGCTCAGGCTTCAGCATCTATGGCCGGAACCAGCTTCGCCTGGGCGAGTCGCCGACACGCTGGTTCGGGTCACCGAACGTACTGGATGCTTCGGGGGTAGCGCAGGCAACCCGTTACGAAGACGCTCAGCCACGGTTCCAGATGTCGTTTTCGAACCAGTTCAAGCTCTTCCGGGATTTCGACTTCTCGTTTCTGCTGCATACCAGCCAGGGGAACTACAACTCGAACCTGACCATCAAGCAGAAAGATACCGGCGGTACTACCGTTGACTGGAGCAAGGTCGATAACCTGTACGAAAACGTTGGACTGCCAAATGGCCGGGCACGGCTTCCGACAAACCCGAACGTAACAGCCCGCGAATTTATCCAGAACGCAAGCTATGTGCGTCTGCGCGAAGTATCGCTGTATTACACCTTCCCGAAATCGCTGATGACAGCGGCCTTCGGTAATGTGGTTTCGAACCTGCGGATCGGCACGTCGGCCCAGAACCTGCTGACATTCACCAAATACAAGGGCTACGACCCCGAAGTCTCGAACTTCGGCAACCAGTCGGTCGGTGCCAGTGTCGACAACGCCGCCTTCCCGAACAGCAAACGTATTTTCTTCCACGTAGCGGTTGATTTTTAATCCTAACTACTCCGAAATCACTCATGAAATTCTCTATAAAACATCTTGTTGTACTGGCCGGTCTGGCGTTTACGGCCCCGTCGTGCAGCTTTTTTGAGGTCGAAGATTCAATTGACCCCAACAACCCGGCCATTGAATCGTTCATCAGCAACGCGTCCCGGATTCAGATCAATCAGCTGGGTATCGGGGTGCAGTCGGTGATGCGGAACGGCCTGTCCAACTTCATTCTGGTAACGGGCTCCATCGGGCGCGAAGCCTACAACCTCGCCTCAACCGAACTGACCTGGACCACGGAGCTGCTCGGATCAACCAACGGCGGATTCAGCGCCACCACCCTCTTTAACGGCTATTATGCCGACTATGCCCAGACCCGCCGCCGGGCCGAGATTTTCAGAATTTCGGCCGAAAACGCCGCGCCCGGTGCGCTGACCGATGCCGAAAAACAAGGTATCCGCGGGTATACGGCCACGGTAAAGGCCTACGTGATGCTGAATATGCTGAACATGCAGTACAAAAACGGAATCCGGACCAAATTCAGCGACTTATACAGTCCGGGCGATATGCTGAAGCCGGGGCCGTTTGTCTCGTACGAAGAAGGGCTGGCCGAAATCCGGCGTCTGCTCGACGAAGGCGCCACGCAGCTGACGGCCGGCGGTTCGGCCTTTGCCTTTACCATGACCAGCGGCTATGCGGGTTTCAATACGCCCGACACCTTCCGCAAATTCAACCGCGCACTGGCCGCCCGAACGGCCATGTACCAGCAGGATTGGGCAGCCATGACTACGCTCCTCAACGATTCGTTTCTGAGCCTGACCGGCTCACTGACGACCGGCCCCAACTTTACCTATTCAACCACCTCCGGCGATGCGACCAACCCGCTGTTCCAGCAGCTGAACACGACAGCTTCACCGCGGGTTGCGCAGGACCTGTTTATCACCCAGGCCGAAGCCAATGACAGCCGGGTGAAAAAAGTGGTAAAACGGACTTCGTCGAGGGCCCTGAGCGGTATCATCGGTAATTACGATGTGTATCTTTATACGACCAGTACAGCCCCGATTTCCATCATCCGGAACGAGGAACTGATCCTGATGTATGCCGAAGCCATGATTCAGACCGGTAAACTGGCTGATGCCGTATCGGCCCTGAACCGCATCCGTACATCGGCGGGGCTGGCAACGCTCGAAACGGCCAAACCCGCCATCGTCAACAGCAAGGACGGCCTCATTGACGAACTGCTGACCCAGCGCCGGTACTCGCTCTATACCGAAGGGCACCGCTGGTTTGACATGCGCCGGTATGGCCGTCTGGCTCAGCTGCCGAATGACCAGCCGAATCATAAGGTATATGAACAGCTGATCCGGCCGTTTGCCGAAATACAGTGGGATGCCAAAAATCCGCAATAACCCTTTACCCTATTCCCCTGAAACACATGCATGTAAACCAATCCTTACTCCGGTGGCTGCTCATGCTCTCCCTGCTTAGTCAGGGAGCATGGGCGCAGTCGCCGCTCCGGTTCGAGATCAGCTTTCCGGCCTCTGTCTCCGCCACCCCGCTGACCGGCCGGATGTTTCTGGTTATCGCCCGGAAAGACAGCCTCGAACCACGGTTGCAGGTGGGTCGCTACGGCACCCAGTTTTTCGGCGTCGATTTTGAGAAACTGGCCCCCGGCAAACCGGTCGTCATCGACGGATCAACACTCGGGTATCCGGTCAACGCCCTCGGCGATCTGCCGAAAGGCGAGTACTACATTCAGGCGGTGCTCAACAAATACACGGAGTTTAAACGGGCCGACGGCCATACGGTCTGGATGCACATGGACCAATGGGAAGGCCAGGACTGGCGCCGTTCGCCGGGCAATGTTCACAGCACCGTGCAGAAGGTCAGTATCGACCCCGCTAAAGGCGGGACCGTGCGGTTAGAAGTTACCACGGTCATTCCGCCAATTCAGGTGCCGGCCGATACCAAATGGGTGAAGCACATCAAAATACAAAGCCCGAAACTGACGAAGTTCTGGGGCCATCCGATCTATATCGGCGCAACGATTCTGCTGCCCAAAGGCTACGATAGTGAGCCAAACCGGTATTATCCGACAGTTTATCAGCAGGGGCATTTTTCAATAGCCCCGCCGTTCCGTTTTGCCGAGGACCCCAAAAACGAGTTTTATCAGGCGTGGGTATCGGATACGCTGCCCCGTTTCATCGCCATTACGCTTCAGCACCCGACGCCTTATTTCGACGATTCCTATGCCGTTAACTCGGCCAACAACGGGCCGTTCGGCGATGCCATTCACGAGGAGCTGATTCCGGAAATTGAAAAGCAGTTCCGCTGCATCCGCGAAGGCTACGCCCGGGTCCTGACCGGTGGGTCGACCGGTGGCTGGGAGTCGTTTGCACTCCAGGTACTGTATCCTGATTTTTACGGCGGTACGTGGTCATTCGCACCCGACCCGCTTGATTTCCGGAATGTGGAAGGAATCAATATTTACGCCGACAAAAATGCCTTTTACAAAGAGCACGAATGGTACCGTGTGCCGACACCGAACACCCGCATTCCGCCCACGGGCGAAGTCCGGCTGACCTCGCAGCAACGCAATACGATGGAGCTGGTCAACGGCACCAAAGGCCGTTCGGGCGGACAGCTCGACATCTGGAGTTCAGTGTTCGGGCCGGTGGGATCAGACGGCTATTTCAAACCGCTGTTCGATAAAAAAACCGGCGTGATGGATCCGTCTGTCGCGCAGTACTGGAAAGAGCATTTTGATATGCGTTTCTATCTCGAAAAAAACTGGTCAGCGGTCGGGCCGAAGCTGGTTGGAAAATTAAACGTAATTTGCGGCCGGATGGATGACTTCTACCTCAATGTGGGCGTGTACCACATGGAAGACTTCCTGACCAAAACCAAAAATCCGGCATTTGAAGGCTCGTTTACGTACGGCGACCGCGGCGGTCACAGCTGGCGGCCCTACTCAAATGCGTATTTGTTAAAAATTATGGATGCACACATTAAGGCCCGGGCCGCCAAAGGTGCATCAGCTCCGGCGAAAGCCAGCTCGGGAAAAGCAGGAGACAAATAACTTAATCGTTTACATGAATTTCATCAGCACAACACGTACGCTCCGGAAAACGCTTTCCGGACTGGTGCCGGGACTGTTACTGGCAGCCGTCAGCCTCTCTGCGGTCGCCCAGCAACGGCCGGGGGCTTTGGTTAACAAGGAAGACTCTATTTATGTCCGGCAGCATTATACCAAGATCGAACGGATGGTACCCATGCGCGACGGCGTAAAGCTGTTCACGTCGATTTACCTCCCTAAAGACAGCACGAAGACGTATCCGATCATGTTCGACCGGACGCCCTACAGCGTGGCGCCATACGGAGAGGCCTACAAAACCTCGCTCGGTCCGTCGATGCTCTTTGCCAAAGACGGCTACATTTTTGTGTATCAGGATGTCCGGGGCCGCTATATGTCGGAAGGGACGTTTGTCGGCGTCCGGCCGCATAACCCGAACAAGCAAAAACCAACCGACATTGACGAAAGCTCGGACACTTACGATACCATCGACTGGCTGCTCAAAAACGTCCGGAGCAACAACGGCAAGGTTGGGACATGGGGGATTTCAGCACCAGGCTTTTATACGACCATGACGGCCATTGAAGCCCATCCGGCCCTGAAAATCGCCTCGCCGCAAGCGCCCGTTACCGACTGGTTTATGGGCGACGACCGGCACCACAACGGTGCGTTTTTCCTGATGGGTACGTTTGCCTTCCTGTCGTCGTATGGTCAGCCGCGGCCCGAGCCAACCCCTAAGGGTGCTCCCGCCTTCTCGGCCTATGTCACGCCCGATTCGTACAAGTTTTACATGGACCTCGGCCCCATAAAAAACGCCAATGAGAAGTATTTTAAAGGCCAGAATGGTATCTGGAACGAGATGATGACTCACGGCACATACGATGCGTTCTGGCAGGCCCGCACGCCGGTGCCGCACCTGAAAAACATCAAGCCGGCGATGCTGACCGTTGGCGGCTGGTTTGATCAGGAAGACCTGTACGGTCCGCTGAAGACTTATGCCGGCGTGGAGCGCAACAACCCCGCCTCACCGAACCTGCTGGTGATGGGCCCGTGGATTCACGGCGGCTGGGCCCGCTCGACCGGCGAATCGCTCGGAAATATTAAATTCGGGGACAAGACAAGCCAGTTTTACCGCGAAAGCATTGAGTTTCCGCTGTTTAACCACTACCTGAAAGGTACACCTGACCCGCAGCTGCCGAAAGCTTATATGTTTGAAACCGGATCGAACCAGTGGAAAAAATACGACCAGTGGCCCCCGAAAAATACGGAAGAAAAAAGCCTGTATTTTCACCCGGACGGCAAACTGTCGTTTACGCCCCCGGCCACTGCCAGTGCACCCGATGAGTACATCAGCGACCCGAAAAAGCCGGTACCGTTTACGAACGAAATCCGGATTATCCGTGGCAGCGACTTTATGTACGAAGACCAGCGGTTTGCGGCGGTCCGCCCCGACGTACTGGTATACGAATCTGACGTGCTGACCGACGATGTAACGATCTCCGGCAATGTAATGGCCGACCTGTTTGTATCGACCTCGGGTACGGATGCCGATTTTGTGGTGAAGCTGATCGACGTTTATCCCGACAATGCACCGAACGACAGTCCGATTCCAACGACTAAAATGGGCGGTTTCCAGCTGCTGATCCGCGGGGAAGTGATGCGGGCTAAATTCCGGAAAAGCTTCTCAAAACCTGAGCCTATGGTTCCGAACAAGGTAACAGAGGTGACGTTTGATATGCAGGACGCAGCCCATACCTTTAAAAAAGGGCACAAAATTATGGTCCAGGTACAAAGTTCATGGTTCCCGTTAGTGGATCGCAATCCGCAAAAATTTGTTAATATTTACGAGGCTACCGAAGCTGATTTTCAGAAGGCTACCCATAAAGTATACTTTTCAAAGCAACAGCCCTCACGGGTAGTAGTACGTGTTCTGACGAAATAAGGGCACATTTTTTGCACACAGAAAGACGAAGCATTGGCATGCTTCGTCTTTTTTATTTAAACCAGCAGTGACGTACTCAGGCGCTTACCGGCAAAAAAACCTTGACCGGCAAAAATCTAAATGCCCACAAATACGTATGTATGTTCAATACAGCTATACAAGACTATGGAAACGTTCATGACTCAAACGACGAAACTTTTCACATCTGAAGCGTATCTGCAGCGCATCAGCGAGCTGACCAAGGCTCCTGTTGCGAGTGTCCGGCAAGCCCATCATTTATTGACCAATCTGGTAACCGCCTGTTTGCTGAAGCAGCTCTCTACGGATATCGGCCGTAACCTGTTTTACAGTACTACCCTCAAACGAGCCATGGAACTGGAAGCGGGCAAGCCCGTCCACGATTTACCGGCCATTGCCGACCGGGGCGACAAATGGTTTAACAATGTAGTCCCCGGCAAAAAGAGTGCAGTTATCCGGATCACCGCTCAGTATACCAAATTACCTTTTGCCGGTCTTGATCCGATCCTGGGCCTGGTGGCCGATGCGTTCCTGAATGAGATTTATTTCTCCATTAAGCAAAATGCCATGACGGCCAGCACGATTCATAAGGCGTTTCCTGCGCCGACCGAACTTCAGAAACTGGCACCGGAACTGGCGTCGAAAGATTACGAAACAATCGGCGTCCGGTCGCTGATGGTTCAGGCCTGACCAGACGCCGGCTCCTGCATTAAGATGTCGTATATGTATAATCAGCGTTCAGGGTGCCGCCGGATCCGGATTCCTTACGGGTCAGTACGTACCCCTGAGCGTTGTACGTATACGTATACTGTTTCCGGGCATTGGTGATTTCCTTGCCCGACGGCTCATGGAACGTAACCAGACCGGGGTTGTTTACCTGGAAAACTACGCCGGGCAGATACGGATAAATCGTACTGACGTTTTCTACATTTTTCTGCTGATCGTACTGCCCGTAGCGTATGATCATAGCCAGGGCATACTCTCCTGCTTTTTCAGAACTCTCCTGTAGCTGCCGCGTTTCCGTCAGGTTGCCGTTTGCGTAATCAAATTCGTAGCGCATGCCGCTCTTAACACCTCCCAGAAACTGATACTGCTGAATACCGGTCAATTGCTTCGTATTCGGGTCGTAGGTATAATCACGGGTGGCAGTCAGTTGCCCGTTGCTTGTGAATTCCTCCGTATGACTGATCTGACCACCGAAGTAGGTATACGTCACATACGCGCGGTTATCCAGCAGGACACGCTTTACTTCCTGATTTTCATTGTAGATAAAGTCGTAAAAACGCATGTGAAGCTTTTCTGTCCCCTGCACATAAATATACTGCGACCAGTACCGCAGCATCTTGTCATTGCCATCCATGACGTATTCTACATAATCACTCGGTGACCAGCTGATTTTAACGCGTTTGTAAACGCTGACATCACCGCCGTTGTTCGGGTTAGGCTTTACCGTATCCTTTGGCGGAACCTTGCCTCCGTCAGGATCCGGTGAAATTGTTTTCTGATCAGGCTGGCAGGCCGCCAGCGTCAGAACGGCAGCCACTGAAAATGCCGCCATGGCCTTCGATAAGATCGTTTTCATTGTGAATGGTTGTTGTTTACCAGCCATACCTGTTTGTCAGGTACTATCACAAAGAGCCGTATGAGCAGCCTGCCGTCACAGACACAGGCACCGAATGGCATAAAAAGAGGATGAACCGGTAAAAAGGCTGTATGAACTGTGCGGTGTCTGTCGGCAAAATCCATGCACTGATCGATACATTCCGCCCTGCCGTCGACTGGTACCGGAAGGCCGTTAAACGCTGCACCGCCAATTGCCTCTAACCTTCAGAAACAACAAAAAACGAACAAAAACTATGAAAACGACCATCTTAACCCTCGCCCTTGTTACTTCGCTTGCCCTCGGTAACGCATTTGCCCAACGCGGCGTAAACCAGCCTGCACAGAACAGTAAGTTTAAAGTAACCCAACAGATTGATAACAAACTTGATCTGTACAAACTCGACCAGTTAGACCGCGTGGTCAACCTGTCATTCCAGCAGGAAAAGGCGATCAATAAAATTGAGAACCGCTACGACAAAATGGTGATCAACAAAGGCCGGTTTATGTCAGAAAGAAGCCTGCGGGAACTGGATCAGCAAAAACAACAGGAGATTTTTGCGGTATTAACCCCCGTACAGCGCCAGAAGCTGCTTGCCTTTCAGGGCAACAACCGGTTTGACCAGAAAGACAGCTACGGTCCCTTTGGTAACGCCCCCCGTGGAGACGGCCCCCGTGGCAACGGACGACGTGGTTAAACAGCCCTTCCGAATACCCACCTTTACTATATGAGCGCGGCCCGGTCAGTTGACCGGGCCGCGTGTTTTGAGGGCCTCTCCCGTTTCAGGGCAGCTTATCCAACGCGATATCCGGGGCTTTGCCTGCCGCCGGCCGGGTAAATTCAGTTTTCAGCGGTACATTGTCACTGAAAAAGCCGCAGTTTTTCAGGAAAAAGGCTCTGTCCGCTAATCCGCCGGCATAGTCGAGCCGGTAGCCTTTCTGCGCGGTGGCATCACCGGTGAAGCGGGCCTGTGTCAGTTCGTGCCACACGCCGTCTGTGTCCCGGACCCACTGGTTGCCATAGCGGGCCATGCGGCTGTGGTTGCCGGTTTCGGGAATAAAGTTTTCGAGAAACGAATGCAGCCGCATCAGGTGAGTCGATGTGGCGGGGCGTTTAAAGCTGGCAATCACCTGCCACCTGCCCTGTTCCGGCGCGTAAAAGTAAGCGGTGTATATCATACTGTTATTCTCAACAGGCTGACCACGCAGCAGGAAACGGTACGTATTGCCGGCCTTCCAGTTGTAGCGCAGGAAGCTTTGCCCGCCCGCGCCTTCATTGCCAAACTCGCCGGTATAGACCTCGCTGCCTTTTTTAAGCATCACGATTTTCTGATCAGCGGGAATACTTTTCGGGTCATCGGTTTTAAACGGACTCCATACCGAGAACAAAATCCGGCGTTCGGTCGGCGAGTTTACCTGAATCCCGAAATAGCCTTCGCCGAAGCCGTTGGCCATAAAATACGACCCGATTACATCCTGCCCCTCCGGAACCGTCAGCTCGTTGTAGAACCACTCAATCTGTTTATTGGCGGGCAGCGGATAGTTCAGGTGTACCGACGGCCCGCGACGACCCCAGTAAAAGTAATTGCCTTCGTTGTTCCGGACAAACTGAGCCCCTTTCGAGGCCGGTCCGCTTAGCCGCAGGTGGGTTACATCGGCAAATTCGCGGTAGGTTTTCGAAATGCCTTCTACTTCGATGAGCAGGTAACCGGCCGTCGGAATGTCCCATTCACCGGCCGGTACATCGCCGGGCTTTTCGGCAATCATATTGAGCTGCTTTCCTTCTCCCAGGACCGATACCCGCAGCGTACTGGCACCCTCCGGAATATGACCGCCCACAGCCACCTTCAGTTTGCCGGGATTAGCCACCCACACGTAAGTTTGCAGCCACGTATTCGGATGCAGCCAGTCGGTCAGGCCGCTGTTCCGGATCTTTTCCGTGCCGGACGGGGTCATCCACGAATTCCCCCCTACCGGCACGACAACAGTGCTCGTATCAGTCTGCGCCTGAAGGGCATGTGAACACAGTATACCGACAAGCGCAAAAAGAAAAATGTGTTTCATACAGTTGATTAATCCATTCTGATGGGTTAAAAATACGGTTTTCTTGCCTTATAAAGAGCAGGTTCTCTTGTCCTATACTCGCATATGTTTTCATTCAGACACGCCCTTACGGCCGGTTTTCTCGCCATCAGTACCTTTTTGTCGCTGGCAGGCCATGCCCAGCAAGCCATTCCGCTGTATACCGGCAGCATTCCGAACAATACGGATGCCCCCGACGAAGAAGTCGTAAATGCCGGTCAGGGGGCGTCAAAAGTCTCCCGGCCCACGCTCAGCATCTACCTGCCCCCGCGCGACAAAGCGACCGGAGCAGCGGTGGTGGTCTGCCCCGGCGGCGGTTACGGCACCCTCGTCATGAAACGCGAAGGCTACGACGTGGCACAGGCACTGAACGAGCTGGGCATTGCCGCCTTCGTGCTGAAATACCGGCTTCCGAGCGACAACACCAACAAGGACAAGTCCATTGCGCCTTTGCAGGATGCACAGCAAGCCATCAGCCTCGTCCGGCAGCGGGCCGCAGAATGGGGGGTCAATCCAACAAAAGTTGGTATTATGGGCTTTTCGGCGGGCGGCCATCTGGCATCCACAGCCGGTACGCATTTTTCGAAAGCCTATGTCAGCCATCCCGATGGCATCAGCCTGCGCCCCGACTTTATGATTCTGGTTTATCCGGTCATCAGCTTCTCCGACAGTCTGGGCCACAAAGGCTCCCGCGAACGCCTGCTGGGTGCGTCCCCCGCCAAAGCGCAGGTTGACCTGTTTTCCAATGACGTACAGGTGACTGCCCAAACACCGCCGACGTTTCTGCTCCACGCGGGCGACGATACCGTAGTGTCAATTGGCAACAGCCTGCGGTTTTACGAAGCCCTGCTCCGCCACGGTGTAGCGGCCGGCATGCACATCTACCCGACTGGTGCCCACGGTTTTTCCAAAGCACCGGCCAAAGAAGACTGGTTTGCCCAATGCAGAACGTGGCTCAAAGCCAACGGCTTTACCACGCCCTAGTCTTTCCCCAGCTGATGCGGTACCCCGCCAGCGGCAGGAGCTTAAAGCCATAGTACTGGGTTTTAACGGATTTGGTGCTATTGTCGTAGCGGACGGTTAACGCCACCTCTTCGCTCAGCAGGTTGGTCAGCTCGACAAACAGGTAATGGTTGACTTTGGGGCGATTGAACCGGAAGGAGGTTTTAAGGTCGATGCGCTGGTAAGGGGCCAGCCGGGTGAGGTAGGCTTTTTTCGTATCCCGCACCTCACTTTTCGCCTTGACCGACGCGGCCAGATCCACCGGAATATAGGGCTTACCGCCCGTCGCGCTGAACCGTACGTCAACCAGCAAGGCATTGTTCCGGGCGCGGCCAACCGCCCACTCATAGCCCGCCAGCAGATTCAGCACATACTGATTACCGAAAGCCGTATTGCGCCAGATGTGGTCAGTGCCCTGGTATCGGGACCGGAACACCGAAAGCGTGGCCAGCAGGTAATGCGGCTCCCAGCTGTTTCGTTGCCGGAAAAACTTTTCCAGGGTAAACTCTATGCCGGTGTTATAGCCTGTACCGGCGTTCAGCAAACTATCCGGAATGTTGAGTACACCCTGCTCAACGGTACCGGTATTGATGGTGGAGAAAAACGGCGAAGGCCGCAGCGTAACCGGCACATCGTACAGCGACTGGTAATACAACTCGGTTTTCAGCCGCCAGTTTTCGTGGAATGACCAGTCGTGGCTTAACACCAGATGCTGGCTTTTGGTAAAGCCCAGACCACGGTTTGTTTGCTGCGACGGCCGGTTTGTGTAGGTATACAGGCGGGTGTAATGCGCCAGCGGCTGCGTCTGGCTGTGCGATCCATAGCCGAGCGACAGCCGGTGCTGCGGCGTCGCCTGCCATTGCAACGACCAGCGGGGTTCGAGCCGCTGCGTATTGTTCAGACCGAAATGCTGGAAATACAGGCCGCTGTTCATGGTCAGCCGGTCGTTGAAGCGGTGTTGCCAGTGAACATAACTCTGCCACAAGGCCGCCTGACTCTGATCGTTAAAACGGGTCTGGACGGTTTTGCCTGAATACCGTTTTTCCAGAAAATCGAAGTAAAAGCGGTTGAAGGTAACGCCGCCCTTGATGAGGTCACGGGCCGTAAACTTCTGCACCACTTCGTAGCGGCCCTGTAGTTGCTGATAATTCATCCGCAGATCCTGCGTTAGTTGCTGGCTGGTATTGAAGTCCTGCTGCGTTGTTTCGCTGCCCGACCACGACAGGTACAGTTTCCCGTAGGTTTTGGGCGAAAAATGATAGAGGTGTGTCAGGCCAACCACGCCCATTCCCGAGCCAAGGTCGTTGCGGGCCCCGGTGTCGTCGCGCTCGTGGTAGGTACTTTTCCCGCCAAGGCCGAACAGGGTAATACTCCCCCACTTCTCCGACGGCAGATTCACTTTAAACGTCAGGTCCTGAAAGTCGGGAAGACCGCCCGTAACGGCGAGTTTTACGCCCAGCTGCTCAATCGACTTCAGCGAAAACGTCCGGTAGTTGGCCATAAACGAACTGTGTTTTTTCCGTTGAACGGGCCCTTCGATGCCAAACTCCAGACCGCCGATTCCCGCCTGTCCGGTATACTCATAGCGATCGTTGTTGCCGGTACGCAGGTTAAGGTCGAAGGCGGCGGCGGTGCGGTTCCCGTACTCCGCCGGAAAGGCTCCCGTCAGAAAATCGGAGTTAGCCAGTGTGTTGGTATTCAGAATACTGATCCCGCCCGATGAACCCAGAAACGCAAAGTGATTGGGGTTCGGAATATCTACCCCTTCGAGCCGCCACAACACGCCCAGCGGCGAATTGCCCCGCACGACCACATCATTGCGGTCATTGCGCGGATTCTGGGCACCGGCAAAGTTGGTAACCAGCCGCGCGGGATCCATAAATGCACCGGCATACCGGCTGGTCTCTTCAACGGTAAACACGCGGGCGCTGACCGCCGCCAGCTCATTAATTGGCTTTGCCTTGTCGGCTTTGGCCTTAATAACTACCTCATCCGCCAGCACGACCGACTCCTCCAGCTCGGCCTGTACCACAAGCTCCTTAGCCGAATTTACAATCAGGTTAGTCAGGACAATTTCGCGGTAACCGACATACGACACCCGCAGCGTCTGCCGGCCAACCGGTACCCCGTCCAGCCGGAAATATCCCTCCCGATCCGTAACAGCGCCGGTCTGCGTGCCCAACACCACAACAGTAGCGTCCGGCAATCCGGTTTTAGTTGTTTTGTCGGTAACGCGCCCCCGGATGGTTTGGGTCAGCGACTGAGCGAGTAGGGTACAGGGAAGCAGGAGGAAAAGCAATACGGCCGGTTTCATGCCGCAAAATACAACGCTGACCGTATCTAAACACCACTTAGCCAGTCTTATAGGCACAAAGCTGGTCATTGCTACAGGCTAAAGCATTGGGGAATTCATTTTCGCTCGTTGCCCGCTGACATTTTCATAAACACATTACTTTTGTCATGCTGAGCCTGCGAAGCATCGTTGATCTTTGGCAAACGGAAGCCAATAAGATGCTTCGCAGGCTCAGCATGACAAACACT
>NZ_CAMFHL010000047.1 GCF_945952095.1 uncultured Arsenicibacter sp.
GTTCGACTTTTTCTTCCAGTACGCGGTTCTGGGTTTCGATGAGTGTCTGGTTTTGTTCTGTCAGACGGAGTTGTTCCAGTATGGCCTCATCCTGCTTCTTTTTAAGCTGGTTGATTTTATAGGTAAGGCCCAGCAGATAGATTATGGTTTCTGAAATAAAGCCAATGAACAGGCTATTGCGAACCCAGAAGGTAAATGGAATAAAACCATTGTGGCCTAATGTGAAAACGATAATAAAAACATAAATGAATAGCTGTCCGAAGCAAAAAAATAAGGCTGGGACATACCGTTTAATGGAAACCGTAATGCCTGCTATTACCCGATATAAAGGCGCTGTAAAGGCTACCAGCATAGCAAAGTAAAACTGTAGTTTTTGATCTGGCAGCCCAGTCAGGTAAATACACAGAATACTCAGGCTTCCGGCAGCAAATAATACGGACAGTACTACTCCCGGCCAATACAACCATCGGGCCCGTTGTCGGATTTGTAAAAAAGAAATAGCAAAGAAAAGGGCAATACTGTTTCCGATCCCTAAAATGACACCATAATTGTGTTTAAGGGTGATTGGCCAGGTGCCTGGAAATTCAAGGGATACTCCATAATTCTGTGCTGAGTTGAGTAAGGATATGATGACGATAAAGGCGTACAAAACATTATCACGGTCCTTTAAGCGAATCCCTAAAAACAAGCTGTAGATAGCGATGATCAGGAAGAAACCAAACCCGATTCCTTGAAATAAATCCTGGTAGTGTGTATCCTCTGCCAGCTTTTGCGAGGACATTACCCCTGCATGAAGTGTTGGTATGCCATTTCGGTGAACCAACACAAACAGTGTATGGGTTTGTCCCTGCCGGATTAATAGCGGAATGATCCCTCGGCTGCGCTGGAATAGGTTCTCGGTATTCACTCCGTTAAAATTGACCTTCCAGCGTTTGATTAACTGGTTTTTGTCTGTTTCAAATCCCTGATACAGCATATCGCCCATAAAAAGAAAACGCAGGAAGTAGTTGTCAGGCGTTGGATTGGCCAAATCGACTTTGAGCCAATACATTCGTTTGTCATTAGGCTGTAGAGCTTTCCTGTCAAGCGGGCGGAAGGGGTACTTTTCCGGGTGTAGCAATAAGGAGTCGATCGTGATTTTTTGCCCGGGCTGCACCGGAAGCGCAGCGCAGTGTTCAGCAATATCATAAACATGATCCGGATTGTTCAGCACCAGCGGCTGAGCATAAGCAAGAACACCAAGCAACCAGAGGCAGATAGTAATGAGAAACGGTTTCATGTACGGTTAAGGTAAAGAGTTATTGTCAGGGGTAATCAGCACGGAATAGTTACGATAAACGCCGTCCCCTCACCCTGCTGGCTCTCAACGGTCATTGTGCCGCCGTGGCCTTTGGTGATGATGTCGTAGCTGAGGCTCAGCCCCAGTCCGGTGCCCTCGCCGGCGGGTTTGGTGGTGAAAAAAGGCTGGAAGATTTTGGACCGGATGGCATCGGGAATGCCGGTCCCGTTGTCTTGTACCCGGAGTTCGATATGATCGTTCTGCCGGCGTGTTCTTACCCACACGGTTGGTTCGTCGCCCTCGCCGGCCTGTGTGGCCCGCTGTTGCACGGCATAGAAGGCGTTCTGGCAGAGGTTGAGCAGCACCCGTCCGATGTCCTGCGCCACCACGTTGACCGGTGGCAGTGCCGGGTCGAAAGCGGTAATGAGCCGGCAGTTGAACGTGTTGTCTTTGGCCCGCTGCCCCTGATAGGCCAGCCTCAGGTAGTCGTCGGCGAGGGTGTTGAGGTTTGTGGTCTGTCTGTCGCCCGACTCCATGCGGGAGTGTTCGAGCATGCCCCTGACGATGGCGCTGGCCCTGCGGCCGTGGTGGGCGATTTTGGTCAGGTTCTGCGCCAGATCATCGGCGATGAAACCTGCTTCGTCGAGGTCGCCTCTGGTGAGTTCGTCTTTCAGTTCGCCGGTGAGTTCGGCGCTGACCTCGGCAAAGTTGTTGACAAAGTTGAGGGGATTCTGAATTTCATGGGCGATACCGGCGGTGAGTTCGCCGAGGCTGGCGAGTTTTTCTTTCTGGATAAGCTGAGCCTGAGAGGCTTTGAGTTCGGCGGTGCGCTGTTCGACTTTTTCTTCCAGTACGCGGTTCTGGGTTTCGATGAGTGTCTGGTTTTGCTCAAGCAGCCTGAGCTGATCCTGAATCGCATCCTCTTTTTGTTGTTTGAGCAGATTTACTTTGTAGGCGAGGGCCAGAGTAAACAACAAAATTTCCAGCGTTGAACCTAAAAGAAGGCCGTTAGTCGTCCAGAAGGTAGACGGCATCAATTTGAGGCTGGTAAAAACATAAACTACTGTGCCTCCGTAAATCAATAGAATCCCCAGCACGTAATACCATGCCGGTTTAAACCCTTTCCTTAATGCGGCTATACCACCGATGAGCGTAAATACTAAATCAATAAGACCCGTCAAAAACGCAGCATTGTAGGGGAGATACATACCGAAGACCCCCGCAGCCACGACTATAAAGGACAGAAACACACACAGATAAAACAAGACAAGGCCTGTCTGATATAATCTGCGGGCATGTTGACGAAGCTGTAAAAAGGTAATCCCGAACAGGATGTGAAACGCTGCGGCCAGGAAGGTAACGGCCAGGAAATGTTTCAGGAAGAAGCTATAATATATCGTTGGTAGCCAGTTTCTTAAGTGGGCGAACGTGATACTGT
Organism: uncultured Arsenicibacter sp.; assembly: GCF_945952095.1. Lineage (GTDB taxonomy): Bacteria > Bacteroidota > Bacteroidia > Cytophagales > Spirosomataceae > Arsenicibacter. The sequence goes on from NZ_CAMFHL010000047.1 coordinate 2,718, forward strand.
AAACGAGGCACTGGATGCCCATCCAGATTGCGTAGGTAAGATGGTCTCTGTCCTTGAGCCGGATGTAAAGCAGGATGTTGTACACAATAATGATCAGGACAAATCCATAGTAAAAGCCGTCGAATGAGTCCTGACGGAGAAAAACGCTTAACAGACGTTCACCCGAAACAAGCGTTAACGTTTCAGGTATCTCCGCCGAATGCCAGTAAAAGGTATAGGAATTACCGGGCTTGAGTCCTAAGGGGGTGAGCCGGCGGGAACGGGCTTGCGGTACACTTATTGCCGTATTGTTCTGCCCCTTTACAAAGGAAAATGTATCCTGTATCCGGTTGCCGTAAGTTTGATAGAGCGTCGCCGGCGAGGATAAATCCGATTCGGCATACAGATAAAACGGGGTGTATAAAGGCGTCTGAACGGTGAACCGGAACCAGCGTTTCTGACCGGCACTGCGTTCGGCGCGTTGGGTCTTAACCGCAACAAACCGATAGCGTTCCGGATGTTTAAGCAGGGAGTCAACCGAAATATCTCCGGCTTGTGTATCCAGAACCTCACAGCGTCCGACAACGGGGTACCCTGTGTCCGGACTGCTCAACACAATGGGCTGAGCATAAACCTTTGCAAATACCAGATACAGGCAGAGAGAAAACAGTAAGGATTTCATGGACGGCAGGGTTGCTGAAAGCGCGTATAAGTATAAGCATTAATCCCTGTTGCTCAGAAAATATAGGCTGTTATCGGAATACTTTTTCTCTTAAATATTTGATTTTTGCTATATGGTTACTTCTGCTAATCAGCCTTTTAGGTATTCTGTCGGTGTCTGGTGGTAAAAATCCTTGAATACCTTGGAGAAATAAGAAGGCGATTCGAAGCCAACCATATATGCTGTTTCAGAAGCATTGTGGCCGGCTTTAAGTAAATCAATCGATTTACGGAGCCGGTATTGGCGGATAAGCTCATTCGGCGAAAGCTGGGTAAGCGCCTGGACTTTCAGGTAAAGCGTTTTGCGGCTGACGGCCAGCTGACCGGCCAGCGAGTCAACACTCAATGCGGAATCATCGCAGTGTGCTTCGATGAGTTGATACAACCGGCGCAGAAACTGATCCTGAACGGCCGCCGGTGGTGTTGCCTGGTCTGGTTGCGCAAACTGCTGGCGGTATGCATCCCGTAATTTTTGCTGCCGGGTCAGTATATTCCGCAATCGTAACCGAAGTTCGGCCAGATTAAACGGTTTTGTGAGGTACTCGTCGGCTCCGGACTCCAGACCTTTCCGGCGGCTTTCCGGTTCCGCGCTGGCAGTCAGCAGCAGAATCGCGATGTGATCGGTAGCAGGGTCGTGGCGTAGCTGGTCAATCAGGGCGTATCCGTCTATACGGGGCATGATCAGATCGGTAATAATCACATCGGGCAGCTCTTCTTTAGCCACTATCCAGCCTTCGTAGCCGTTGGCCGCGGAACGAATGCGGTAGGTGGCTGCCAGTTCGGCAACCATAAATTCCCGCAATTCGGCATTATCCTCAACAACCAGAATCAGCGGCGAATGCTCCCGGGAGGTTGGGGCTTCATCTGTCTGTGCTGTATTCTGAATCAGGGCTGCCGTTGTGGCGGGGGGATTTAACGGCGGATAGTCGTGAAAATCACCCGTTCGCCGGACGGGAATCTCAACCAGAAAATGCGTTCCGCCCATTTGCCCGTCCGCCTGAACCTCACTTTGTACGCGGATGGTGCCGTCCATACGCCGGATCAGTTCGGAGACCAGCGCCAGCCCGATGCCGGTTCCTTCGTAAGGATGGGTCCGGGTGCTGCCGGCCTGATAAAACCGGTTGAAGATGTGCGGCAGCTTATCGGCCGGAATACCGGTGCCGGTATCGCTGACCGTTAGCTGAACAATGGTCGAATCCGGAGCCTGATCGAGCCGGACAACAATGCTGCCGGTGTCGGTAAACTTGATGGCGTTAGACAGTAAATTGAAAAGAATCTTCTCCCATTTACCGGCGTCAAACAGGTAATTACCCGGCCGCATGTCGGTCTGGTAGTGTAATGCCAGTTGTTTGATATCGGTCGACGGGCGGAATAAGTCGACCAGCTGGCCGATAAAACCGGGCAGGTCGCCTACCTCATAGGCTATATCCATTTGCCTGGCTTCCAGTTTATTAATGTCGAGCAACTGGTTAATGAGCCTGAGCAGTTGCAGAGCATTGCGCCGGACCGTCGACAGCTGTTTCTGATAGGGGGCCGGCAGGTCGGACGTTTCCAGCAGTTTATCGACCGGCGATACAATCAGCGTTAAGGGTGACCGGAGTTCATGCGTGATGTTGGCGAAAAAGCGGGTTTTCATCTCGTCAATGGCCCGCAGTTCGGCCGTTTCCCGCAGTTGGTTGACGTACCGGATTGTTTTTTCCAGTGTAGCCGCCAGGTCTTTGTACTTGACGGGCTTGGTAATAAAGTCGAATGCGCCCAGATTCATCGCCGTGCGGATATTATCCATATCGCCGTAAGCCGTCACGATAACGGTCCGGATAATCGGGTGGCTTTCCGAGAGCCTCGCCAGCAGCGTCAGCCCGTCCATACCCGGCATGTGAATATCACTCAGAACGACATCAATATCGGGATGCGCTTCGATCGCCGCCAGTGCTTCCAGTCCGTCGCGCACATACAGAAACGCATATTGTCCGCTCTGAATTTGCCGCCGGAAAAGCTGTCTGAATAACTCTTCCAGATCATCTTCATCATCGACCAGCAGAATTTTTGTTTTCATTGACCGCTTAAGGTAGGTTAGGCAGGAGACTAATAAGATCAGATAACATACACGGCTTCAGGCTTTAATTATCCACATCCTTCACCGTCGGGCGATTGTCGGCCCTGCGGGTTTCGTATTGGAGGCGGAAGGCGCTGAGGTCGGGCACGTTCGGGCGTTTGCGGCTGCGTTCATATTGCAGAATGGTCTGCCCAAGCTGGTACAAGAACGGATTGCCAACGGTCTCAAACTCGTATTTGTCGTCGTTCAGAATCCCGTCCTTATTCACATAAATCGTAGCGGCCAGCATAAATTCCACCTTGTTGGTAAAGTCGGCCACGTAGGAGGCGTCGGTCAGGAAGCCATAGGCCCAGCCCACTTTGTTGAATACGCGGATGCCGTCGGGCAGGCGGTGGTGCAGGCTGTCCATGAAGAAAAATTTGGCGTAACTGTCGTAATACTGGGCTGCATCGTATTTCGGGTAGTTGGTTTCGCCCGGAAACTGGGACATATACTGGCGGACAAACCGGTAATCGTCGGGCGTCAGGTTGAAGCGCTGCTTTTCGGGAACTGACTCCGGAAACATCACCGCCTGAACCATCGTCCGGAAATTGTCGAGAGACAGTTTGTTGCGGCCCGTAAAATCAAACGGCTTCCGCACCAGACTGTCGTTGGCGGTCATGTAGCCGATGCCCAGGGTATCAATCCGGCGGGCGTCGAACGGCGCTGTGTTGTAGGCCGCCGGCTGTGCATATATCAGCTTACCGGCTGCGTCCACAAACCGCACCGGATTGGTATGCCGGTTTTCGTCGGGCGACATTCGGACAAACCGGTGGGTGATGCGCGTATCACCATACCCTTTTTCACGCAGGGCACGGTTGAACTCACCCTGACCGACGAACTCATACATGCGCGTGTATGGATCGTTTTCGCTCACCAGAAACGCTTTTTTTATCAGGTGCGCGAGCGACGGAAGCCCATTTTCGGCGGAGGGGTCGGCATGGTAACGGGTTTGCCGGCTATAGGCACTGTCGAACAGCATGGTGGTGTATTTCGTCAGCTTCGGGTTATTGAGCCGGTTGAGCTTTTCGAGCGACAACAGGGCGGCGGGCAGCTTCACGGTTGAGGCCGGATTAAAGTAATACGTGCTGTCGACGTGGAAGTAATAGCTGGTAAACGTCGGCCGGTTCTGCTTATCGCGGTCGATGCGGGTATAGATGATCTGAAGGCGGTACCGGTCCGGATGGTTCAGCACCTCCTGAAAAAGCGGGTTTTTATTTCGGGCGAGCAGGTTACTCAGAAAGGCATCGGTCCGGAACTGACCGTATCCGGGAATAAACAGCATCAGCGAGCAAAACGCGCCTGTGATCAATCGGATGAAGGGTTGCATGATGCAACATACACACTGGTTGCCAGATTGGCAACTGCGGGTTTATAGCACGTATAATTACCAGCGTTCCGGCAAGGTATTGCGTGAATCAGGCCCGATCGTTAAATTTAACAATATTCCAGTTAGACACATTGCCTATGTATTCAACACCGCAACACACACTGCCCGTTGTGCAGGAGGAAGAGATGGGGATAAATGCCCCTGTGCATCATCAGCGCATCATTGCGCAACTGACGGCGGGTTTATATCCCTTGTTTAAATCAGGGAAAATTCCTTACGAAGCATTTCCTGAAATGATGGTAGGCGAGGAGTCGAGTCCTGTGCCGGACGTTGTTGTGTACGATAATGAGACGGAACAGGTCCGGATCGTGATCGAGGTGTGCCAGAACAGAGGGATGCGGCATGATCTGAATAAAATGATCCGGCTGATCGATGAAGATGAATACGGGATTGAAGAAGGCTTTGTCTACAACTATAAGACGAAGCAGTGGTTTCGTTACCGGAAAGGGCAGGGCGGCATGGCGCAAGTGTCTTCGTATTCTGAGCTGCTGCATCTTGACCTGAATCAGTTTTTATAAGCAGCATTACCTGTGCCCGATTCTATCGTAACCCTGGAAAGGGTACAAAATGGGAGTAAACCACATAAGTTATTGAGCGAATTAGTGAATGTGCGATTTAGCGAATAAGTCATTGACATACAGCCATTTGCTATCTGGCTAAATCTAATCTAATCCTGATTGCTACTTAGTAAATAGGGTAAAAAATATAGTAAGCGCTTAACCGGTAGCGAGGCAGGAATAATACGTCCTGAATTTTTATTTTGCTTCTCTACTTGCGCAGTTCAAAAAACTATTAACTTTGAAAAGCAAAGTACTTTTTATATAGACTTGTATGCGCGACGCTATTCTGTCAAATCTGGAAAACCCTGAACAACTTGAGAAGCTGTACCGGGAGGATAAACCTGCTTTCAAAACGACCTTTAATGCGCTGTATCCAACAGTGCAGCATGACCTGCTCGCACAGGGATGGTACCAGCGCCTGAACTACAGTAAGGAGGATGCACTTTGGGGGACACCCGAAGAACGTCTGTTCGTGGTAGTAGCTGCTCTGCTGGCCGCTTTGTCAACGAAATTGCCGGATGTAGCCGGCTTTAGTAAAGAATTCTTTTTTACGCGTAATATCGGGTTCATTGCCTTTTCCGGACTGATCGCCTACTTCGGCTGGAAAAACAAAATCCGGTGGCAGACCGGCGTTGTGCTGGCCGGACTGATGCTGGTTGCTGTACTGTACATCAATGCATTGCCGGTGCAGGAGACCGAAGCTGATACGCTGGTACTGGCTTGTATACACCTGCCGTTATGGCTCTGGTCGCTGCTGGGTTTTACGTTTGGCGGGGCAACCTTGAAACAGGATAACTGGCCGGGATTCCTGCGCTATAACGGTGAACTGGCCGTCATGACGGCGGTGCTGCTCATTTCCGGTGGCCTGACGACCGCAATCACCCTGAACCTGTTCCGGCTGATTGGCTGGAATATTGAGGATTTTTACTTTAACTATGTGGTTGTTAGTGGACTCGCTGCCTTGCCGGTCGTCGGGACGTTCCTGACCCGGGCGCAACCGACATTGGTGAACAAGGTGTCGCCGGTAATTGCCAACCTTTTCAGTCCGGTTGCGCTGGTGATGCTGGTGGTGTATCTGGGGGCGACATTTATGGCGAAAAAAGATCCATACCATGACCGCGAATTCCTGCTGTTATTCAACGGCTTGCTGATCGGGGTAATGGCATTGATCTTTTTCTCGGTAGCCGGGACCAATAAAGGGAACCGCTTACAGGTGCTGGTCCTGTTTCTGTTGTCACTGGTTACGCTGGTCATCAACGGCATTGCCTTGTCGGCGGTCTTATTCCGGATTTCGGAGTGGGGAATAACGCCCAACCGCGCCGCCGTGCTGGGAGGGAATGTGCTGATGCTGAGTCATCTGATTGTCGTAAGCTACCGCCTCTCCGGCGTGCTGACCCGCCGGTCTGACTTGTCGCTGGTGAGCCGGTCGATGACGTATTTTATGCCGGTGTATAGCTTCTGGAGTGCCTTTGTGACGTTTGTTTTTCCGGTGCTTTTCGGGTTTAAGTAAGGCGGAACGGGCACACGAGCGGCTGCTATGGTTTCTCTTCCGGAGGTTTTTGACATCCCCGGAAGAGATAAAATGCTGCTAAGGCAGCTGCTGCACATACTCAATCACCCGTTTTTCGGCCTCGTGCCGGCGCTCAATGTCCGACGGCATCACGGCATCACGCAGGGTCTGGTAGTAACTGATTATGTTTTGTAAGGCTTTCAGACACGATTGCCGGTCATACGATGCCAGTGTTGCCTGCATTTGTTCCTGATCCGGTTCCGGTAGCAACTGCTCCAGCTTACGGACGCCTTTCGGGAGCAGATCCCGGCGAATCAGCGAAAGAGGACCCAATACCGTCTGTTGCATAAACGAGATAAAGGCTAACGTCTCAAATAACTCGCCGCGACCGATTTTCGTCGCCGCATAATGTATCCAGACCCAGAAACGGTCTTCAATCCATTGAAAATCAGGATATGGGAACGCCGCTTCTGAGCTGCTCAGAACAGCTGATAGTTGTTGATCCCGCTCCCAGAGGATGACGGGGTCTTCGACCCGTGACCGCATATCAGGCAGGGCCACAAATTTTAGATCGACGTGTAACAGCGGGTCATCGTACAGGCAAATCAGGAGCCTCGGCTCACCAACGTGCTCACCGGTAAAGCAAGCCAGTAAATTACCGGCCGATCGGGCTACTGCCTTCCGGACTTCCGTAGAAAGTGCCGCTGTATCGTGTACAATAACCAGATCAACATCGGAGAAGCGGTCCATCTGCCGGTCTCTCCACGATCCGCCTGCGGCAACACCGATAAAACGTTGATCTTCTGCTAACTGCCGGATAAGCCTGTCGGCAAATGTCTGATAAACCTGAGGGATCATTTTCGCTTGGTATTGGTTAGAAAATTATCTCAGAACATTTGCTCCGGGCCGTTAGTTCCTGCTCTCGTACAAGCGGGCACGGCGTAATTGCTCCGGTCAGCCTGCCTGACCGGAGCCGCCTTTATTCTGACCGGAGCGACCGGACCGGATTCACCAGTGCGGCTTTCAGGCTTTGGTACGAAACTGTCGCCAGGGCAATCAGGATGGCCAGGGCGCCGGCCAGTACAAATAGCCAGATATTCAGGCTAATGCGGTAGTCGAAGGTGCTGAGCCAGTCGTTGAGCAGCCAGGCTGCCAGCGGACCCGCCAGTAGGCAGGCAACGAGTACCAGCACCACAAAGTCGCGGGAGAGGAGCAGCCAGAGGGTGCTGATACCGGCACCGAGAACTTTCCGGATCCCGATCTCCTTGGTACGTTGCTCCATCAGATACGCGGCCAGCCCGAACAGGCCAAGGCACGAAATAAAAACCGTCAGCAGGGCGAAGATGCCCGCCAGCTGGCCGACCAGCTCTTCCTGATGGAACTTGCGTCCGTATTCGTCGCTCACAAACTGGTAATCAAACGGATAGGCGGGGTTAAATTTTTCGAAAAGGGGGGCAATCTGCGTGAGCGCTTGTCGGGTGTCGATATGGTCGGAAAGCCGGAAAATAATGCAGTCATCAAAGGCCTGGCCGGTGGTCAGCATGAGCGGGTTGACGGGCATGTAGGGTGATTCGATAATGCTGTTTTCCATTACACCAATCACATGCAGGCGTTGGCCTGGATTCCAGACCATGGCCATTTCCTGCCCGACCGGGTTTTTGAGCCGCATGGCTTTTACGGCGGCCTGATTCAGAATTACAGCGTTGGAGTCAGCACCGGTCACGCTGAAATTACGGCCGGCAACCAGCCTGGTCCCCATCGTCCGGAGGTAGCTTGGGGAGGCCGAGATCAGATTCAGCCGCATGATTTCGTCGGGGGCCTTCCCCGACCAGTCGACGCGGGTATCGTTCAGGATGGTCGTGGCCGGGCTCGATGCCTTCGTTACCGTTTCGACCAGCCCTGACCGCATGAGTTCGCTTTGCAGTCCGTCGTATTGCCGGCGGAGATCGTCGGTCATGGTCACCATCATCAGCCGGTCGGGCAGATAACCGGTCGGGCGTTTACGGGCGTAATCCAGCTGTTGGTAGACGACAAATGCGCTGATGATCAGTCCGATGGAAATGGTAAACTGCGTCACAACCAATACTTTCCGGGGCCAGCTAGTCTGGCGGCCGGCTGCTATCGTCCCTTTTAGTACGCGCACCGGGTTGAACGACGAGAGGTAAAAGGCCGGATAGCTGCCCGCCAGCAGTCCTGTAACCAGCGCAAACCCGACGGCCAGCAGCCAGAATACCGGATAGAAAAAAGGAAAGGCCAGCCGCTTTTCGGTCAGGTAGTTGAATGCCGGCAGTGTCAGCGAGACGATGAGCAGTGACAGAATGAGAGCAATGGCGCTCATCAGCAGGGATTCACTCAGGAACTGCCCGACCAGCTGGCTGCGCAGCGAACCCACCGCTTTCCGGATACCGACTTCCCGTGCCCGTTTCCCCGACCGGGCCGTTGACAGGTTCATGAAGTTGATGCAGGCAATCAGCAGCACCAGCAGCCCGACAATGGCAAACAACCGGACATACCGGATGAAGCCGCCGGCGTTCTGCCCGTTTTTAAACTCTCCGTACAGGTGCGTATCAGTAAGGGGGTGGAGAAACACCTCAAAAATAGACTGCGGGTTGTGGCGTTTGATCATGCCTTTGATTTTGCCGGATACTTTCGCGAAGTCGCTGCCTGTTTTCAGGCGCACAATGACCTGTGTCAGGTTATTGTTCCAGTCGGTTTGCATATCCTTCATCCACGGCACATTGGCGTTCAGAAAAGCCGTGGGCATCAGGTACTGAAACGTGAGAGAGGTGTTGGCAGGGATCGGTTCGAGCACACCGGTTACTTTCAGGTCCAGCTGGTTATTCCAGCGGATCAGCTTGTTCAGCGGATCGGTTTTCCCGAAAAGTGCCTGTGCCGTTTCGTGGGTCAGGACAATGGCATTGGGTTCAGTCAGGGCGGTGCGTGGGTCGCCGGCCGATAGCGGCAGGCCCAGTAGATGCAGGTAGTCAGCACCGACAAACTGACCGGTCCGGATGAGTTTGGTATCGCCGGCGCGCAGCCCGTCGGCGCGGCCGGTAATGCCCTTAATTTCTTCGGAAACAGCCTCAATTTCAGGAATCTCACCTTTCAGCGCGGCAATGAGCGGTATTGGTCCGTTCAGTTGTGTCGTGGTTTCGCCGTTGGCGGTGCGGTTGAGCATCACGCGGTACAGGTGGTCATTGCCGGCATAAAACCGGTCGAACGACCATTCGTCCCATACCCACAGGCCAATCAGCATGGCAGTAGCCATCCCGACGGCGAGGCCGAGGATATTGATGAAGCTGAAGCCTTTGTGCTTCCGCAGATTGCGCCAGGCAATTTTTATGTAATTCTGATACATGGGCGGTACGCGGTTTTTCTGCGAATGTACGTACCGGCCTGACAGGCAGCCTGTTAAAAAACGTTAATGTTATTGTTTGTACGTCGCTGCCGTTATTGCCTGCCTTTGATCTACTGCTCGGCAATGCCGAAACTACGTTCGGGTGCCTGGCTTTCCTGCTGAGCGAACTGCGTGGGAGTAAGGGCCGTAAATTCGCGGAAGTCGCGGATCAGGTGCTTCTGATCGTAATAGTTCGCTTCCAGAGCGATGCTGAGCCAGTCTTTGCCGGGGTATGCATTGCGGAGCTTAATGGCCTGGTCGAAACGGACAATCCGGTCGAACAGTTTCGGGCTGATGCCCAGGCGCTCTACGCTTTTCCGGTAAAACTGCCTGGTGCTCAGACAGGCCTCGCCGGCCAGCCATTCCATCGACCGCATAGAGGGTGATTGCGTTGAATGGTTGTTCAGCATCAACCGGCTGACTTTATCAATCGGCAAACTGTCCCGGCGTGACCGCCGTATCAGAAAATGCAGGAAGTTTTCTACAATCCGGACCATTTCTTCGTAGTCGCCGGTACTGCTCAGCCGTTCGTTAACCTGCCGGATCTCAGCCGAAAACACCGCTTCGGCATCTACAAAGGTATTGGTGAGTTCCGATGAAGGAAGGCCCGTGAGCCGGTAAAGCGCCCCAGGTTGAAACACAACCTGAAACACAAAGAAATCGCGGCCGACAAAACGATTGGTTACAATCGTTGGCTGTCCGATCAGAGCCGACCGGGGTTTGGCCTGCCGGTGGCCGTTATTGATGTATTCAACCGTTTCAAGGTCGCGCGGGTAGAAGGCCAGGCAATTGTCGGGACGCGGCCAGTACGGTTTGAAGGGAACTACGGCCGCCCCTGAAAAATCGAGGTGAATGAGCTGCAAAAGCCTGACATATTCCCGCAGCGAAGGAGCTGGCAGACGATATTCGTAAATCATGACTTAGCTGTTTATCGATCCGGCAAGCCTAATGTACGAAAAAAAACGTCAGACAGATGGTTATTGGTTACCAGGTGTTGCTGATGGTTACTGGTTGTTGCTGCTAGGTTGCTGGTGGTTCTGATGGAGTGAATAGTGGTGGCACGACTGGGCGTGCCACCACTCAGGTGATAGCTGGGTTGCCGGTGTCCGGTAGAGCACATAACGCAGAACCATCAGCAACTAAAAACAACCAACAGCAACCCAGCAACCACCAGCAACTAAATACATTATTCGCATTTCGTCCCGCCGACCGTAATGGTCTGGGTAGCCGTTGTTGCCGTACCGCAATTGTTTGCCGGGAACGTGACCGTCAGCGTGTATTGACCCGGTTCCTTCAGGGTATTGGCGAAGACATTGAAAGAGCCGGTATTCCGGAATACATTGCTGAATACGTATCCGTTAGGGCCGGTAAATACAAATGAATTACCGACTGCCTGACCCTGAATCGTTGTGCCGCAAATGCCGGTGTTACCCGGATTTACCGAAAGCAGGTTGGTAATAGAGGGCGCAGGTGTGCCGATGTAGACCGAAGCCGACTGATTCAGTAAAAAGACCGCTGACGGGTCCGGGCTAATTCCGATGAAAGAGATGGTATGCGTGCCTGCTGCCAGACCGCCACTGGTCTGAAACGTCGCTGTCGGGCCGTCCGGGGTGATTTTTCCTTTCTGAATGGAACCGTTGTCAATCGTGTAAAGGACATCAAGACTCCCCGATACACTCGGCAATGCGGCAAGTGATACGGTGATTTTGCCATCCGTAGCACAGCCACCGGTTGCGCTGATCTGTATATTATCGATCGGCGTTGGTCCTGGTAAAACCAATGTAGCCGCGTAAGGCGCGCTGGCGTTGGCATAGGCATCCGTAGCGATAAACGTCAGGCTGACTGATGTACCGGAAACCGGGCTGCCCGGTGCCGGTAGCTGCGACACAGTGTAGTTACAGTCTTCATCGACCACCACCTGGTTCCGCAGGTCGGGCATTGTTATTGTTGCTTTTGAAATAAACTGTTGAGGGGTCTGGCTGTTGATTTCCGGAGCGACATCATCCTTGATGAGCACAGAAAACGAGCACGATTTTTTTTGCTGGGTTGTCTGGTCCGTAACTTCTACCGTCACCATCGTCTGACCCGGTCCGAACGCAAAATACTGGCCGCTGTTTCCGGTCGTACTGGCTGGCAGAAAGGCTGGTGCCGGACTACCGCCCGTAAAGGAGGTGGTATACGCATAATTGCCGGAACCGCCCGTCGCAGAGGCATTACCCAGTTGGAAGATACGTTGGCATTTCGTTGCCGGCGTTACAAAATTTGACGGAACATCAGCCGAAAGGACCGAACTGAACGTGGTGGTGACTGACTGTGGACAGGTAATATCCAATGGATCTTGATGCCCGAAGGCCGTCGCGGAGGTGAGGCCGAAAAGGCTTAGCAAAGTAATCAGTTGTTTCATAGTTAATTGGTTTTAATTAGTACGCTCAACAGTGACTGCGTTGAGAAGGGTTACCACATCATCGTTGCCGTTGTCATCGCGCGGGGCGTTGACTACTACGGAGAATGACCGGGTTTGTTCAATGAAAAGCTTTTGTGATAAACGAAGGGTTTGTCTTGTGTTAGGTTTCAGCAAAACCTGTCTGGTTTCACGGCCCATTCTGATGCCGTCTGCATAGCTGTAGATGGTCAGGCTGGTAACCGGTTCAGTGCCGGTATTGCTGACCGTTACATGTAGCTGTCCGTCAATGATGTTTACCGATTCGCAGGTCACGTTAGGATAGTTCAGAAAGCCTGCCAGTGAGTCGCTTTTTTCGATCAGGTACCCATAGATGGCGTAATTCGGCTCAATGTGCATTTTGTCATCGTAGCCTTTGTTTTTCAGGTTCAGATACGGCTGAAGCTGATAGGCCACAGTCACCGGCGACGCCGGAGAAATACTGCCTGGTTTACCGGTCTGCCGGACGGGTATCGTAGCTGTCCACGGCTGGACATCCTGTCCCGGACACCAGCCCGCGCGGCTGTAGGTAAAGGACCCTTTCTGGCCCGAACATGGGTTTTGGGCGCAGTCCGTTTTCCAGAGTAGATGCTTAAATGCCAGACTGTCGGTTGCTCCCTGCTGTTTCAGTACCAGCTGGTGCGTTTTTTGGGAGAATTCGGCTCCGTTGTCGGTGTTACCCTGCCCGTGGCCGGTAATGGTTTGCCGGAACGTAAGCTGCCGCGCCTTCGCACTGGTCTGGTAGGTAAACGGAGTAAGCTGCTGGCAGTATTTCGGGTCACCGTAGACAAAATAGTCGTACTGCCAGAGCGGGGTAACTTTTTGATAGGGCAGCGGATTGGCCTCGCCTTCGATAAATTCCAGGGCGACAGACAGGTTCCAGCCTTTCAGCCACCAGGCTTCGATGTAGGATTGAAGCATACAGTTGCCGGTAAGCTCGCTCTTAAAATCGGTTACGTCAATCGTCCAAGGCCCGCAGCCGACCCCGTACGGCGTAATGAACCGTCCGATTTCATTCCATTGCCCGTGTTTAACCAGCGAAATACGGCCCACGGCATCCTCTGCACTACAGCCGCCTGCCGGACAGGTAAGGGTGACGTACATATAAACGTGGCTGAACCGCGCATTATCCTGTGGCAGTACCACCTGGCGGCTATGAAACTGCGTGTTGGCCGGATTGCCGTAGCGGTCGTAATTGTGCAGCACACTATCGAACACGACTACTGTCTGGCGGCCCTTGCCCGAATCGGTGGCGCGGTACAGCGCACGGGCTGTGTCGTTGGCCGCCAGCCCATCGCCCGGTAACGTGGTGTAAACCGTTAGCTGGCTGGCAGCTTTGGGGGCGCAGTTGACAGGAACCGTTGTTTTGTGGAGGAAGGATTCACCCGGTGCCAGCTTCCGGTTCAGGGTGTCGCGCAGGACCACGCGGTCGTTTACGGCATATTCCAGCGGGATCTGTGTAAGCGCCGTCTGCCCGTGATTGCTGACCAGTACCTGAATCCGGCTGGGACCACGGCGGGCCGTAAACACATCCGGACCTTCGATCTGCCCGACGCCGGCGTCTTGTGTCGCCAGCGTAAAACCCGGACCGGTTCCCGGTTCGCGCGAACCGGCGTATTCAGCCGTGATGGCGGATTTGGCCTTGTTCTTTAATAAGTCCGGTCCCGAACCGTCAAACGGGAACCAGGCAACGAGGCCGGCTTCGGTGCCTTTCAGCGTTACGGCCCGGTCGCGCAGGATTTCGGCAGCTGTGCGGCTACGGTTCCAGATCCGGACATCATCAATCAGGCCGGCAAGGCCTCGGTTATCGTAATAAGCACCGCCGATGCGGATTGGTTTTCTGGAGGGGATATAGGCGGAAGCTATTGTGCGTTGGCCGGCCAGTTGTCCGTCGACATACAGAGACACCAGCTGGTGGTTTACAACGGCGGCCATGTGGTACCAGCGGCCGGCAGTCATGGTTTGCGGGCCGCGGACTTTAATCTCACGTTCGCAGGTGCTGAGAGCCAGCGTCGGGTAGGCGTTGGGGCGGTTGCCACCTGCCCGCACCACAAAACCGTGGTTGGTTTCGGGATCTTCCGTACAGAACAGGGTACTGGCAAAATGGGTGTTTTTCCAGTCATCGGCTTTTACCCAAGCTTCCAGGGTAAAGGTATTACCGGCGGCCAGGGCTTCGCTGTTGAGCAGGGTCAGATACGCATCGGCACTGCCCGATAACCGTAAGCTGCTGCCCGGCGTCTGTGCTTTCCGTGCGGTCGATTGCGCCGGAGCGGGTGCACCGGACAGGCTGAAAAAAAGGAACAGCAAGCACACCGGCAGTGTGCGCCGTAAGCGGTTGCCAGGGAAAATCGCCTGGCCGGTACATCGGGAAATTCGGTTACGATACATGCTCCCTTCGGGAAAAATGAACACTACTGTAACCGGCAAAAGTATAGGCCTGAATTTGGTTTTTCCCTACCCATATGGGTAGTTTTTTACCAAATTCAGGCCTTTTTCAGGCTTTTTTTACATGAATTACTCGCTTTTTAACGATTTGACCGGATTGATCATGGCGGCCTTGATGCTCTGGAAACTGACGGTAAGCAGGGCAATTGCTACCGTAAAAACGCCGGCCAGGGCAAACATCCACCACGAAATGCTGATCTTATAAGCAAAATCCTGTAGCCATTTATCCATGATATACCAGGCAACCGGCGACGCAATGACCAGCGCCAGCAACACGAGTCTGACAAAGTCAAGCGAAAAGAGCCCGACGATGTGGGCCGACGTCGCTCCCAGCACTTTCCGGATGCCGACCTCCTTGGTCCGCGATTCGGCCATGAAGGCAACAACACCGTACAGACCCAGACAACCGATAAACAGGGCAATACCAGCCAGCAGGCGGAACAGCGAATAGAACTGCTGCTCGCTCTTGTAGAACTTCGCCAGCGAATCGTCCAGAAATTCATAACGGAAAACAAACTCGGGATAAACCGCCGACCAGGCCGTTTCGACCTCAGACAACAGGTTGGTCAAGGCATCGGCACCGCCTTCGCGGATAGACAGCTTGATGCCCAGCGAACCATACTGAGGCCGGAACGAAGCCAGTATCGCCGGTGGTGTTTGTTCCCGCAGGGAAAAGGTATTGAAGTCCTTCACAACGCCGACAATGGGCTTTTTGACATCTTCGCCATTAACCCGCAGGTATTTGCCGATTACCTGCTCCGGACGCCGGAACCCCAGTTTTTTCATAAATGCCTCATTGATGACGAACTCCCGCATGCTGTCGGCTGGCTGGAACATACGGCCGGCCACCAGTTTCAGCCCGTACGTATGGACGTAGGCTGTGTCGGCCGGGCGCATCAACACACCAAAATCGGGTTCTTTCGTATCATTTCCGAACCGGAAGCCGGTTGTCCAGTTAGCGCTGGACGAGGGCGTAGTCATGGCAAACGTATAGGATTTAATGCCAGGTAAGCCCTTGATTTTGGCGCCCAGATTTTCGAGTGTCCCCGGATCGTTGCGCGGAACCGGTATGGTGATGACGGCCTCATGACTGAAACCGAGATCGGCTGACCGGAAGAACTCCATCTGGTTGTAGGCGATGATGGTGCCGATGATCAGGATCTGCGAAATGGCAAACTGACCGATAATCAGGCCGCGGCGCAGGGTAAAGTACTGACCGGCCCGTGTGGCTTTGATCCGGCCTTTAAGGGCCAGAATCGGCTGGTAGCCCGACAGGACCAAAGCGGGATAAAAACCGGCCAGCACCGTGGTCAGCACACCCGTAAGCAGCAGAAAGCCGATCACCGCCGGATTGAGTATCGAGACTGCGTCCGGCTGCATATTGAGCAGTTCACCGACATAGGGCAGGGCCAGTTTGCCCGCCAGCAGCGCCAGTACAACCGCAATACCGGTCAGGACACTGGTTTCGCCCAGAAACTGCCGGATCAGTTGCCCGCGTGTACTGCCGAGTACTTTCCGGACACCGACTTCTTTTGCCCGCCGGATGGCTTGGGCTGTGGCAAGGTTAATGAAATTGATACAGGCCGTGGCCAGAATAAACCCGCCGATGAGCAGCATGGCCCAGATCATTTCCATGCTGATGGTACGGCGGGCATAGTTGGTTGTTTTAGGGTCAAAATGAATGTCGGTCAGCGGTTGCAGGGTGTATTTCAGCCGTTTTACATCCTCGGCGCTGTGGTATTTCTGGACAAAACCGAGCAGCTGCTGTTCCATTTGGGCCGGTGAGCGGTTGTCCGGCAACTGCATGTATACGTGCGCCCCGCCATAGGTCGACTGCCAGTCGTCGGGGTTGGTGGTATAGCCGAATCCCTTCATCGAGGCAAACGACAGCAGTACTTCAAACGGAATGCTGCTGGTAGCCGGTTGCTCATGGACAACGCCCGTTACCAGAAAATCCATTTTGTTATCGACACGGATCGTTTTGCCCATCGGGTCGGCATCGCCGAAATACTTCCGGGCAATACGTTCCGACAGCACGACAGTGCCGGGCCGGTTGAGGGCGGTCTGTTTGTTACCGCTGATCCAGTCATAGCTGAAGAGGCGGAAAAATTCGGGTTCGGCAAGGGCAATAATACCGTCGGTCTCCTGAAATTTCTGCTTCCCCTGACTGCCATTTACGGTCACCACCGCCGTTTTTACGCGGCTGGTCATCGTTACCTGATCCTTGATGTCGGGGAAATCATTGCGGAGGGCGGCAATAGCCGGGTGCGGAATACCGGTATTGGGTTTGGCATCGTTATCGACTTTACTCGCCTGAAGCATCCGGTAGATGTGGCTGGCATTGGCATGGTGCCGGTCAAAGCTGAGCTCATAGCGAACGGCCACAAAAAGCAACAGGCAGCAGGTGAGGCCCAGCGTCAGGCCCAGCCCGTTAATGACCGAGTAGCTCCAGTTGCGCTTCAGCGCACGCAAGGCTGTGAGGAAATAACTTTTTATCATGTATTTGCTGTTGTAAATCGTAGAATGTCAGGTGTATTAATTCTGATAATCAAATGTTTATTTCACCACATAGCCACATAGAAGACATAGTTTTGACTACGGCCGAGATGCTGGATACCCGCTACTCGCTCACCGCAACGAAGGGCCGCTCTTTCACTCTTTCGCTCATTCACTCTTTAATGACCGTATCGGGTTGACCAGGGCGGCCTTGATGCTCTGAAGACTGACCGTAGCGAGGGCGATAACGATAGCCAGAACACCGGCGAGGGCAAACAACCACCAGTCCAGCTCAATGCGGTAGGCAAAGTCCTGCAGCCAGACGCTCATGGCATACCACGCAATCGGAATAGCCAGTACCAATGCGATGCCGACCAGTTTCAGAAAATCGGCTGACAGGAGCGCTACCACGCTCATGACTGAGGCGCCCAGTACTTTCCGGACACCAATTTCCTTCTGCCGCTGTTCGGCGGTGAACATCGCCAGCCCGAACAGGCCGAGGCAGGCAATGAAAATGGTCAGGCCCGAGAAGAGGCCCAGAATCAGGCCGGTTTTCTGTTCAGCGCGGTAGGTATTGGCAAAACGCTCATCCAGAAAGGAGTAGGTAAAGGGCGCGTCGGGCATCAGCTGCTGCCATGTCTGCTGCAATGTTGCCAGTAAACCGTTGATGTCTTTTGGATTGACTTTGAGAATGATCGTGCCGGTATTCCGGCCCAGCACCATCACCAGGGGCGAAATGGCTTCATGTAGTGACTTGAAATGGAAGTCTTTCACGACGCCGATCACGGTAAACGTGCGTTGTGTGCCGTCGTTGTCCGTATGCGTAATGTGGTGGCCGATGGCATTTTGTGCCCAGCCAAAGGTTTTAGCGGCGGTCTCGTTCAGAATTACCCCCGACGAATCCGTGCCGTATGCCCGTGAGAAATTCCGGCCGGCGGCCAGCTTCATGCCCAGCACCGACAGGTAGTTGTAATCAACGTCGTAGCGCAGGGTTTTGACCAGCTGCGATGTGTTGGTTTCCGGTGAAACGAAAAAGTTGTTGTTGTTGGACGGGCCCGCCGGGACATAGCCCGAGACACTGGCGTTGAGCACCCGCGCATCCCGTACGATTTCTTCACGAAAAGCGGCTTCCTTATCGCCCAGCAGCCAGGTCTCCGGCAGTACCAGTACCTGTTCTTTGGTGTAACCCAGCGTTTTGTGCTGAATATAACTCAGCTGACGATACACGACCAGCGTACCGGCAATGAGCGTGACAGCGATAAAAAACTGAAAGACAACCAGTCCGCTCCGGAGATTCAGCCGGTTAGGTACAGCCTTGAACGTGCCGCCTTTCAGCACGGCAACCGGTTTAAAGGATGACAGGAAAAACGCCGGATAGCTCCCCGCCAGCAGACCGACAAATAACCCGAACAGCAGGATGGCGGGCAGTATCCAGGGGCGCGCCAGCAGGTTAACACTGAGGGTTTTACCGGTAAATTCATTGAAAGCGGGCAGCGCCATCAGTACCAGGCAATACGCCAGCACCAGCGCAAATGCCGTCAGCAGCATCGACTCAATCAGGAACTGGCTGGCGAGGCTCTGCCGCACTGATCCCAGCACTTTCCGGATGCCGACCTCACGGGCCCGTTTGGCCGATCCGGCCGTTGACAGGTTCATGAAGTTGATGCAGGCGATGATCAGGATAAAGGCGGCAATGACGCTGAAGAGATACACATACTGCCGGTTGCCCGGAGCCGACAGGTCGAACGCAAAGTCGGAATACAGGTGAATGTCGGTCAGCGGTTGCAGGTACAGCCCGATGTCGTTGCCTTTCCGGCGGAACTCGGCGAGGCTCATGCCCATGCCTTGCTGTAGCTGCGGGCCGATGTATTTTTCGATGACCTGCGGCAGTTTGGCCTCCAGTTGTCTGTAGTTATAACCGTCGGGCAAGACCAGATAGGTATAATACTCCGACATCATCCACGACGGGGAGCGGGCCTCCTGATTGCCGGCCATGGCAATCAGCATGTCTTTGTGGAAGTGCGAATTGGCCGGAATGTCCTGCATTACGCCAGTGATTTTAAGCGACGTATTCCAGCTTTTGATGGTCAGGATATGGCCCATCGGGTTGGCAGAACCGAAATACTTCCGGGCCATCGTCTCGCTGATAACCGCCGTGTTGGGCTGAATCAGCGCCGTTTTCGGATCGCCTTCGACGAAAGGCAGGGTGAAAACCTGCGTAAAATTCGAATCGACAAACGCGATAGACGATTCCTTGAACGTCTTGCTGCCATAGCTGATCAGCGGCGAACCGGCATCGCGCAGGCGGGTGGCTTCGAGCACTTCGGGGTAGTCGCGGCGGAGAGTCTGGGCCACGGGCGGCATCACGGTTGATTCGTTGATGCGGCCACCGGACGAAGAGCCCCGGAAAATAACCCGCACAATGCGATCTGCTTTGGCATGGAACCGGTCGTAGCTCAGTTCATCCAGTACATACAGGCTGATGAGCAGACAGGTTGCCAGCCCGATGGCCAGCCCGACGATGTTGATGGCCGAAAACGTACGGTTCCGGATCAGGTTCCGCCACGCAATTTTTATGTAATTTAGAAACATGATGTTGTTTGCTGCGTCTTACTATATCTGAATACGTAAATCAACGCTGAACGAATGGACTATCCCGATTATCCGCCCCAAAAGTCGTTTGTTTTTGAGGACGATATGGGCACCAATGCACCCGTTATTCACCAGCGGGTTATTGCCCGCCTGACGGCCGGCCTGTATCCGCTTTATCTGTCCGGCAGGATTCCTTACGAGCCGCTGCCGGAGATGATGCTGACGGAAGGTTACAGCAGCCCGACCCCCGATGTAAGCCTGTTCAGCGAAACGGCTGAACAAACCATCGTAATCATTGAGGTTTGTCAGACCAGAGGGCTGAAAGCGGATCTCGACAAAGTCGTGCGCCTGACAGACAGTGAGTTATACGGCATTCAGGAGGGTTTTGTGTTTAATTACAAAACCGGCCAATGGTACCGCTACTGCAAAGGCGATGGCGGGCTTGTTACGGAATCCGCTTTCTCCGGAATACTACAACTGGACCTGAACCGCTTTCTATAAAAACCACTTAATCCGTTTTACCAATGACTTACCCCGATATTCCATCGTACAAATCATTCGTTAATGAGGACGAAATGGGCGTCAATGCTCCCTTACGGCACCAGCAGGTAATTTCACGGCTGCATGTTGAACTGGGCATTCTTTATTATAAAACGCGGGCCATCCCGTATGAACCACTGCCTGAGACCATGCTGGCCGAGGGATACGGTAATCCGGTCCCCGACCTGTTGCTCTATGATCACGAAACCGAACAAACCCGTATCATCATCGAAATCTGCCAGACCAACGGTGAGCGCAACGATGTCCTGAACGTAATCCGGCTGATCGACGAACAGGATTACGGCATTCAGGAGGGTTTTGTGTTTAATTACAAAACCGGCCGTTGGCTCCGCTACCGCAAAGGCGATGGCGGGCTCGTGACGGAATCCGCTTTCTCCGACATCTTACAGCTGGATCTGAGCGGATTCCTGCACTGATTACTCCGACTTCAGCGACTTTACCGGATCAATAAGCGCGGCTTTGATGGCCTGGTAGCTTACGGTCAGCAGGGCAATGGCCATGGCGATGACGGCGGCGGCTACAAAGAACCACCACTCAAATGTAATGCGGTAGGCGAATTTTTCGAGCCAGCCCGACAGGAAGTACCACGCAACCGGAAACGAAATCACGGCGGCAATCAGGACCAGCTTCACAAAATCCTTCGACAGCATCCCGACCAGATTCGGCACCGAGGCACCCAGCACTTTCCGGACGCCGATTTCCTTGGTCCGCTGTTCGGCGGTGAAAGCGGCCAGCCCGAACAGGCCCAGGCAACTGATGAAAATGGCCAGGAACGCAAAGTAATTCGACAGCTTGCTGACCGTATTTTCGGCCTTGTAGCTGTTGGCAAACTCCTGATCGGTAAACAGGTACTTGAACGGGAAATTCGGGTTAAACTGTTTGAATACCTTTTCCATGCTTGCCAGCGCCTCACGGGTTTTCCCGGCTTCAGCCCGTATCAGCACACTGCCCCAGTTCTCCTGCTTCGGTTGCAGGCGCAGAATCAGCGGCTCAATATTTTCGTGCAGCGAGTTGTAATGGAAGTTTTTCATTACCCCGATAATCGTCCCTTTTTTGTCCCACATGGTCATCTGCTTGCCGACGGCTTTTTCGGGCACCTGATAGCCCATTTTCTTCGCCGTCGATTCGTTGATGATATAGTTGCTGGTATCTACGCCGAAATCCGGGCTGAACTCACGGCCTGCCAGCAGCTTAATCTGCATCGTCTTGATGTATTCGTAAGACACCGCGTTTTGCGCGAACAGTATTTGCTGAGTCGTATCCTTGCCCGGCCAGGTAACGCCCATCGTCGAGCTGCCGACTTCGAGCGGGTCCGACTGCGAGCAGGTTACCCCACTGATGCCCGGTTGTTTGACCAGTTCCTGCCGGAACGTGGCAAAGTTCTTTTGCAGGTCACCTTCGAGCGGCATATACAGCAGGTTGTCGCGGTCGTAGCCGAGGTTTTTGGTCTGGATAAAGTTCAGTTGCCGGTAAATGACAATCATACCCAGAATCAGCATGATCGACAGCCCGAACTGAAATACCACCAGTCCTTTGCGGAACAGCGTGGCGCTCGGCTTAAATTTCAGCGCCCCTTTCAGCACAACAATCGGGTTGAGCGACGACATGAACAGGGCTGGATAACTGCCTGAGAGCAGGCCGGTCAGCAACGTCAGGCCAATCAGCAGCGCGGGCAATATCGGGTTGGTAATGCTGAATGCCAGCTGTTTTTCGGTCAGCGAGTTGAATGTGGGCAGTAAGATGAGCACCAGCATGACTGAAAATGTCAGGGCAAGAAAGGCGATCAGGACCGACTCACCGATAAACTGGCCGATCAGGCTGTTGCGGTAAGCGCCCACCACTTTCCGGATACCGACCTCCTTGGCGCGTTTCACCGAACGGGCCGTGGCGAGGTTCATGAAGTTGATGCAGGCAATAACCAGAATAAAGATCGCGACAATCGAAAAGATGCGTACGTACTCAATGCGGCCACCGGTCTGGACGCCGGATTCCCATTTTCCGTAGAGGTACGATTCGCCGTAATTCTGCAGGAACAGCTCGACATTGCTGTCCTTATTTTTGGTTTTGATGTAGTTTTTGATCTTCGCATTGACCTTGTCGATAGACGTGTTTTCGGCGAGGAGCACGTAGCAGCGCGGGCCGTTGTTGCCCCACTGTTTGGCCCACTCGTTGCTTTTCAGCCAGCGGTCATAGCTCATCAGGAAATCAAATTTGAGCGAAGAGTTTTCCGGAATATCAGCCAGCACACCCGTTACAATGACATCGTCCTTGTTGTCGATACGTATGGTTTTGCCGATCGGGTCCTGTCCCTTAAAGTATTTGTCGGCCAGCTTTTTCGAAATCACCAGACCATCGGGCCGTTTAAGCGCCGTTTTCGGATCGCCCTGAGCCAGTCCGAACGAAAACATCGTCAGGAAATCACCCTGCACATACCGGCCTTTTTCTTTCTCAAACGTACTACCGACAGTAAACAGCGGGCTTTCTTCCCACAGCATCTGGCTGGCCATTTTGATCTCCGGAATGTCTTTTGTGATGTTGTCGGCCAGAAGGCCCGGCGTCGACGGATAGGTGTTGATCACACCCGTGTAGTGTTGGTTCTCCAGTACCCGGTACAGCCGCTTATCGTTTTTATGGAAGCGGTCCATCGCCAGTTCATCCTGCACCCACAGCGTAATCAGGAGGCTGCACGTCATGCCCAGCGCAAGGCCCATGATGTTAATGAAGGAGAACATCTTGTTCTTCCACAAGTTCCTCCACGCGATTTTAAGATAGTTCCGGATCATTTTTGATAAAGAGCGAAAGAGTGAAATGGGTAAAGAGTGAAAGAGCGAAAGGGATAAAGAGCGAAAGAGATAAAGAGTGAGTTTGCTATTGTGGCAGAATGATGCCCATTTGCCGCGGGGCGGCCGCTCTTTCACTCTCCCGCTCTTTCACTCTTTAAAAACCGCTCATTCACTCTTTAGTGACCGCACCGGGTTGGTGAGGGCGGCTTTGATGGATTGGAAGGAAACGGTGAAGAACGCGATCAGGATGGCCGCCAGGGCCGCCACGGCAAATACCCACCACTCAATGGTGATCTTGTAGGCATAATCCTGCAGCCACTGATTCATGGCGTACCAGGCAATCGGTGAGGCAATCACAATGCCCGTGATGACCAGTTTCAGGAAGTCTTTCGACAGCAGTAATACGATGCTGCTTACCGATGCACCCAGCACTTTCCGGACACCGACCTCTTTCCGGCGCTGCGCCATTACCATCACCGCAATGGCAAACAGTCCCATACACGACAGCAGAATGGCAAGCACCGCCGCGCTGATGAAAAGCTGCGACAACCGTTTTTCGTTCTGGTACTGCCGGTTGGTGTTTTCGTCCAGGAAACTGCCCTGGAACTGGCCTTTGGGCGAAATTTCTTTCCAGACCCGCTCCATCGTTGCCATTGTGGCCGGTACATTGTCAGGTCTTACTTTGACCAGAATGTAAAACAGGGGCGTTTTCGGATCCAGAATCAATGAGTTGGGCTGAATCGTGCGTTTCAGAGTTTCGTGGTGGTAGTTTTTTGCCACGCCGATGACGCGCATCGGCTGATCGGGATTGACGTTCAGCAGGGTGCCGACCGGATTTTTCTCGTTCAGCTGCTTCGCCATCTCCTCGTTGATGATAATGCTTTCGGTCGAATCAGTAGCGAACTGCGTTGAGAAGTCACGGCCCGCTATGAGTTTGATATCCAGTGTTTTCAGGTAGTCGTAATCAACGATCTGCCAGTGCGTTTTCACCTCGCGGTTTTTGTGCTCAAAGCCGACAATAGATGTAAAGGTTGATCCATCGCGGCCACGGCCGAAATTTTTGTAGGCCCCCGTTACGCTCAGCACGTTCGGTTCCTGCGCTACCCGGTCGCGGAAGAGTTTCAGCGCCTGCCGGCCATTGACCCCGCCGTTGATCGGGATACTGATGACCTGATCTTCGTTGAAGCCCAGCGGCATGTTCTGTAGGAAATTCATCTGCTGCCAGGCCACCAGCGTGCAGATCATGAGCAGCGTGGCAATGCCGAACTGGACAATCAGCAGCACATTGCGGAGCGAACCGGCCTTCCCGATCGACAGCGAACCTTTCAGTACTTTCACCGTGCTGAACCGGGTGATAAACCACGCCGGATAGCCACCGGCCACCAGCGTAATGAACAGAAATCCGGCCAACAGGCTGATCAGAATGACCGGCTGTTTCAGGTACGTAATAGACGTGGCACTTTTGAAAATACTTTTCAGCTCCGGCAGCAGGGACCACGCCAGCAACCCGCCAATCGACAAGGCAATCAGGCACAGAATCAGCGCTTCGCCCCAGAACTGCAAAATCAGCTGGCTTTTGATTGCGCCCAGCGCTTTCCGCATGCCTACCTCGCGGGCGCGGGTAAGCGAACGGGCGGTTGAGAGGTTAATAAAGTTGATGCAGGCAATTAAGACAATAAAACCGGCCACAATCAGCAGCAGGTAGGGGTATGATTTCTTGATGGCCATTACACTGCCGCCACCAAGCTCCGTCGCGAAGTGCATCTCCGCAAACGGCAGCAGGCGCAGGCTCAGCAGGTCGCCCTTTTCATCGGGTTGACCACCATCGCGTTTCAGGTTCTTGAGGTTACCGGCATAATATTTTTTGACAAAGCCACGAAGCTGTTTTTCAACCGAGGCCTGCGTCACCGAGGGAATTAACTGGATATAGGTGTTATGGTAACGGTTATCCCATGTGTCTTTGTGGATGTGGTAATCGGCTTCCGCCTCAAAACGGGCCAGGGCATCGAACCGGACACTTGAGTTTTCCGGCGTATCGGCAACTACGGCCGACACTACAAACGGGCTCCAGCGCTCCTGCTGCTTCATCTGAACCGTTTTGCCGACCGGATTCTCCGTTCCGAATATGGCTTTGGCCGTCGTTTCGGTCAAAACAATGCTGCTCAGGTTACGGAGTGCACCGGCACTTTTCTGTCCGTTCAATACCGGAAAACTGAACATGTTCAGGAAACCGGCATCAACAAACTGAACATTTTCGACCACTTCCTTATTGTTGTACCGGATGTAGCTGTCACTACCAACAACGCGGGAAATGTTGGCGATTTGCTGCGGAAACTCCTTGCGCAGGGCCGGTTCCAGCGGAGCCGGCATGGTTTCCGATTTGTCTTTGGCACCGGTCTGCTGATAGATCATGAACAACTGCTTCCCGTTTTCCTGGAAGTTGTCGAACGAAAGCTCGTGGTAGGCTCTCAGAAATAACAGCAGGCAACCGGCAAAGGCGACAGACATACCCAGCACATTAATGAGGGCATACGTTTTGTTTTTCCAGAGGTTCCGGACCGCGATCTTGAGATAATTCTTCAGCATGACTCGTTTGTTTACTGTTCTGGCAGGGTAGCTGTCTAAAACGTCGAAAGTAAACAGCTATAGCGTTAACTGTAAACCAAACGGTATACCAAAAAAAATAACCGGCTGATTATGAGTATTTTTTGTTTAGCCGGAGTGTGGTCGGTTGTCCGTAAACGGACGATGTTCGTTCATTTGCGGACAACCGGTAAGGACAGGAAAACGCAAAAATTACCAGCGGCTGTAGGTTCTGGCCAGATCACGGAGCAGCTGTTCGGCCTCCGGACTGAACTGCTCCGGCTGTAAACGCCAGCCCCAGTTGCCTGATGCTGAGGCCGGTGTATTCATACGGGCCGTTTCGTCAAGCCCCAATATATCCTGAAGCGGTAAGATGGCGGTACGTGCTACAGACGCATACACCATGCGCCCCAACACCAGGTGCACCGATGCCTCCGACGCTTCATGGCCCAGATAGCTGTTTAGCCGCCGGAGGTGAGACGGGGTGGCATCTTTCCGGAACCAGCCACGGGTCGTGTTGTTATCATGCGTGCCGGTATAGGCAATCGCATTCGGTATGTAGTGGTGCGGAATGTTGACGCTATCGGCCATGTCGGCACCGAACGCAAACTGCACCACCCGCATGCCCGGCATCCCGAACGCATCCCGTAACTGATAGACGCCTTCGTTGATATCGCCCAGGTCTTCGGCCACAAACGGCAGATCGCCCAGTTCCTGCTGCATGACGAGGAAGAAATCGGCGCCCGGCCCCTGTTTCCATTGCCCGTTTTTTGCCGTGTTGGAGTGGGCCGGAACTTCCCAGTAATCGGCGAAGGCACGGAAATGGTCGAGCCGCAGCAGGTCGTATAGCTCCATGTTTTTCCGGATCCGCTCAACCCACCAGCCGTAACGGTGGTTTTTCAGGACATCCCAGCGGAATACCGGCATGCCCCAGAGCTGCCCGTCGGCGTTAAAATAGTCGGGAGGAACACCGGCCACGCCGGTCATGGCACCGTTCTCGTCGATGCTGAAAAATTCACGGTTGGCCCAGACATCTACCGAATCGTAGCTGACATAAAACGGTAAATCGCCGAAAAATTGAATGCCCCGGTGATGGCAGTAGGTCCGCAACTGCTGCCACTGCTGCATGAAGACAAACTGCAGCCATTTTACCTTCCGGATGGCATCGGCTTTTTTTCCGGCAAACGCCTTCAGTGCCTCCACATCGCGGAGTTTGTATTCGTCCGGCCAGAGCGACCAGGGCTTACCGCCAAAATGCTCCGTCAGGGTAGCATAAAGGGCATAGTCCTGTAGCCACGAGGCTTCCTGCTCACAAAAGGCATCAAACTGCCGCTGCCGGTGACCGGAATGGCCGCTCAGAAACGCGCGGTAGGCCTTCTCAAACAGGTGAGCCTTGCGGGTGCCGGCTTCGGTAAAATCAACGCGGTCGCTGACCGGCTGTGCATAGGCCTTCAGGTCGTCGGGGTCGAGAAGCCCCTCCGCGGCCAGTAGCTCCGGACTGATCAGCAACGGACTGCCGGCCATGCTGGAGGTCGAGCTGTAGGGGGAGTGACCCTGTCCGGCCTCCACCGGATTGAGCGGCAGAATCTGCCAGTAGGCCTGATGGCTGCGGTTGAGCGCGTCGGCAAACCGGTAGGCTTCCGGCCCGAAATCGCCGATGCCGAACGCCGATGGCAGTGAGGTGATGTGCATCAGTACACCGGCCTTACGGTCTTTCGGAACATAGGGAAGGTGCAGCAACGCCAGCGGCAGGCTGTCGAAAAGAGCCTCTACCGCAATGCCTTCCTGTGTGTTGCCGGTTGCCTGATGCAGCTGGCTGACCCAATAGGCCGGTGCTTCGTCGGGCAGCAGAATGCGGGTATCTTTCCAGTCGAGCGCGTCGAGGGTTGTTTGCTGCTCCTCGCACAGAAGCGCCAGCCCGAGCGGTACGGCCACAACTACCCAGGTATGCTTGTGGCGCCGGGCAAAGGCAATGACCTGATCTTTGTAGGTGCCGGTTACAGTAAGCGGCATATACTGGCCGTGGGCAAACAGGTCGGGATGCGTCTGCCGTTCCTGAAGCAGTTGCCGGATCAGCCATTGCTTGATGCGGGCGTCGTACCGGCAGGCCCATAAATGGTCGCAACCGTCTGACAATCCGCCCGTATCGAGTCCGCTCAGGTCGCTGTTGCGGAGCTCGTAATCGACCGGCCGCCGGTTGTCGGGATCCACCAGGCTAAGGTCCCAGCCTTCGCAGCCCTGATAAACGTCGGGTGTACCGGGACAGGTGAATTTGAGCAGCACCTGCGCCAGCGAAATGGCCATGCCGAAATCAGCGACCTTGCTGCGGAACCGGTCAAACTGTTGCCGGAACGGACGGTTTTTATCCAGCAGTCCGGTCGCGAAATCTTTGGCAGCCTGTTCGTAGGCTTCATTGGGCTCGTTCCAGGACGAATGCCGTTTTGCTTCCCGCAACGCTTTTTCGAGGTATTCTTCCAGCCGCCCGGCAAAATCCGATGCATCCTGCTCCGGCATCGGATGTGCTCCGATCAGAGTCTGGTAAATAAAATACTCGTCGTTGGCGTCTGGCGCGTGGGTCAGTTCCGGATCATCCGGCGACTGCCATGCCGTTTTGAGGTCTTCATTAAGCGACTGCCATTCGGTTACCGTTCTGATCCACTCGTCGGTCAGGTCGGTCAGCACATTCAGGCGGCTGCGTACATCTTCGCCCCGCTTGGTGTCATGGGTCGAGGTGGCGTTAAGCGCCAGCGGCCAGTTCGCCTGGCGGTCGGCCATGAGCCGGTGAAACTCTGGTACGGTCAGGCCGAAGAACGTAGGCGAGTCGCCGACTTCATCGTGGCCGATAAAGCGGTTGTAGGTATACATTAGCGTATCTTCCATACCCTTGGCCATCAGCGGACCGGTAAACTGCATGCAGCGCTGGTAAAAACTGACTGCACGGCTGTTATAATCCGCATCGTTCAGGAGCGGCTGTTGCAGCATGGCTTTTTCAAGCAGGGCAATGCCTGGTTCCAGTTCGGGAGTGTGCCGGCGGATGCGTGCGAAAAGGTCAGCAACGGCTGTTGTCTCCGGCTTGCCGAGCGGGAACCGGTTGCCATAATACCGGTAAACCGGGCATTGGATCAGGAACCGGCCAATGGTCTGCCGGAGCATATCGGCCGGTACGGCAGCCAGTTCGTCCTGCGGCACAAGGTCAAGCTCCCGGAAGAAATCGGTCAGGTTATCCAGCTCGCCGGCCATGTGTTCGAACAGGATATAGGCTTTTTTCTCGTTGAGTTCCTGGTGGATCTTTATTTTTTCGCCCAGGAGCTGCTGGTAAAAGCGCGTAAAGCTCGTCTCGCTTTTGGTACGGGTAAAGAGGTTATTGACCATCGACAGGTAGCCGTAACCCGTTGTTCCCTGGATGGGCCAGTACGAAGGCAGTTTTTCGTCGGGTTCCAGAATTTTTTCAACAACGATATAGGTCTCGTCACCCGCCAGCTCGCGGAGGTTTTCGAGGTACAGCGTCGGGTCAGACAGTCCGTCGATATGGTCGACGCGCAGGCCCTGGAAAACGCCTTCGTCTACCAGTTGTTTAATCAGCGTGTGGGTTGCGTCGAAAACCGGTTTATGCTGGATATTAAGGCAAATCAGGCCGTTGACGGTAAAAAAACGCCGGTAGTTAATCTGGTAATCCGTTTCCTGGTGGTAGCAGAGCCGGTACAGCTGCTCATCGGCAATGGCTTTAATCAGCTCCGGCTGGTCGTTGATGTGGTGCAGACAGGCTTCGATGTACACCCGCGTGGCGCCGTCGTTGTGTAATGCCATGAGCTGTAGTTTGATTTCGTCGAAGCCCGCGCGCCAGGCATCCGGATCTTTTACCTGCTGAAGCTGATGGATTTGTTCAAGCAGGAGCCGGATCGCATCACTGGCCTGTTCCGGACAGGCGTGCAGGATGGTTGCATAGGACCGGAGTTGCAGCGGGTAGGCCGATTCGTGATAAACCAGTTCAAAGCGGTCGTTCTGCCAGGCAATGTTTAGTTCGCCGTTTTCTACCACCTCATGCAGGGGCGAGCCCAGAAACGGGACCATGAGCCGGCCGTGATAGACCGGGCTGTTCCAGGTCAGGTCAAAAAACGAAGCATAGGCCGATAATTGTCCTTTTTCGAGCACATCCATCAGCCACGGATTTGTCGTGGCAAAGGCCATGTGATTCGGGACAATATCCTGAATCCAGCCCATATTCAGTTCCTTTAACTGCCCGCTGATCGTCCTGAGTTGCACCAGTGTACCGATTTCGGGGTTAATGCATTGCGGGTTAACAACATCGTAGCCGTGGGTGCTGCCGGGCGTCGCTTCGAAAACAGGTGACGCATATACCGTTTTAACTCCTAACCGGTGCAGGTAGGGGATGATTTGTTCAAAGTCGGTGAACGTAAAGTCTTTATGGAATTGAATCCGGTACGTTGAGATTGGATTATACATGGTTCTGATAAATCAATAGTGATTGGGGTTGTAAAGCCACTTCTGCCGGAGCAGTGAGTGTATCGGGTGCCGCCGCCGGTCCCATCCAGTCGGGTGCGGCGGAATCGAATAGTTTTTGCCAGAGTGCCGCTGGTCCGGGCAGGCTGATGGTCTGGGTCTCCATCGAAAAATTCATCAGGCAGCGCACATGCTGACCGCTGTGCCAGCGATGCAGCTGTATGGTGTTAGCCGTTTCGTTTACCTCAATGTGCAGCTGCCAGCGGTTGGTGGAGCGCAGGGCGGGCTGTTCTTTCCGGAGCCGGATCAGGTGCTGGTAATAACGGAACATGGTGCGGTGCGGCTCTTCAGCCAGCAGCTTCCATTGCAGTTTCGACTGATTGAACGTTTCTTCTGCAATCGGGTCCGGAAAGCTGTCGTCGCTGTGGAAATCGGCAAATTCCCGTTTGCGGCCTTCGCGTACCTTTTCGGCCAGTTCCTGATCCGTATGGCTGACGAAATAGAGAAAGGGATTCGGTTCGGCCCACTCTTCGCCCATAAACAGGAGCGGCAAAAACGGGCTTACCAGCACAGATCCCGCCAGGAGTTTGGCCATTTCGAAGCCAAACAGCTGCGCCGACCGCTCGCCCAGCATCTGGTTGCCGACCTGATCGTGGTTTTGCGAAAAAACAATAAACTGGTGTCCAGGATTTTTTTCGGCTCTCCGGCCAAACGTCTTGCCACGGTGAGACGAGTACTGGCCTTCATACACATAGGCATCCTGATAGGACTTTGCCAGATGGGTAAGGCCTTCAAAATCGCCGTAATAGCCTTTGCGTTCGCCACCGGCCGTGACCCGCAGTGAGTGATGGAACTCATCAATCCACTGGGCGTCCATGCCATAGCCGTTGACCGCCGGCTGATCGATCAGGAGCGGATCGTTCAGGTCCGATTCAACGATCAGGTAGTGGCGGCGGCCGGTCTGCTGCATGAGCTGGTCAACATGCTCACGGATGTCGCGCAGAATGTGTACCGGACTCAGGTCCTTAATGGCGTGTACCGCATCGAGGCGAAGCGCATCGATGTGAAAATCGCGGAACCACATGAGCACATTTTCGATCACATACCGCCGTACACCATCCGAGCCGGCATCGTCGAAGTTAATCGCATCGCCCCAGGGCGTGCAGTGCTTATTGGTAAAATAGGGGCCGAAATCGTTAAAGTAATTGCCTTCGGGGCCGATGTGATTGTAGACCACGTCGAGCACCACGGCCAGCCCTTTGCGGTGGCAGGCGTCAACCAGCTGCTGCAGCGCACGGGCACCGCCGTATTCATGCTGCACGGCAAAAGGCAATACACCGTCGTATCCCCAGTTGCGGGCGCCCGGAAACTGGGCAACCGGCATAATTTCAATCGCCGTAATGCCGAGGGCTTTCAGGTGGTCGAGCCGCTGTTCGATACCGGCAAATGTGCCTTCCGGCGAAAAGGTGCCGGTATGCAGTTCATAAAAAATATACTCGTGAAGATCAAGGTTGTTCCAGGACTGATCGGTCCAGCCGAAATCGCTGAGGTTGACCGCCATCGACGGACCATGAGGGCCGTCGGGCTGCGCAAGTGACGCCGGATCAGGCCGCCGCAGCCGGTCGTTCAGGATAAACTGATACAGATCACCGGGCTGCAGCACATCGGTGGTGCCGGTCCAGTAGCCATATTCGTTTTTCGAAAGCTCAACAGGTGTGTCCTTGTCGCAGACAGCGACCGAAACTGTATCGACCGATGGAGCCCATAAACAAATATGCGTCAGGTGATTAGTCAGGAAAGAAATGCCTGATGTACGCTTCTGTATATCTATACCGTTTGTCATAACGTTGCTTAATGCCATCGTTAAACAAACCCGTACGACCGGTCCTGGTTTATTATTTTTATTTTGGAAGTGAGCGAACGGCGCCGGTGAAGCCCTTGATTCATAGGAAAGTACATGCTCTTTCCTGGTAAATTTATACAAAAAAAGCCCGGCAAAGCCAGGCTTCGTACTACGTTACGGCAGGTGGATCAGGAGATAGTACCGGTTAGTTTGGATAGATGCCCGCAGGCTATATGTAAGCCTGCGGGCGGTCTATCGGTTCATCATAGGTTTGGTAAATACAAAGGGAGCGGTGTTCGTCTGTTGGCTAAGCACCGCTCCGGTGGGTTAATTGAGTATTGGGCTAAGTTTTTTATAGACTGCTGCGAGGGCTTCGGGAGTAACCATTGGTGTGGCTCCCCGTTGCGTGGCCACGTAGGCCCCGACCGCACAGGCATGGTGCAGGATCCGGTCGGGCGCTTCGCCGGCCAGATACATGCTCAGGAAAGCGGCCAGAAACGAATCGCCGCTGCCGATGGTGTCTTCAACCGATACCTGAAAGCCGGGGTGCTCCGTAAAACCATCGGGTGTCAGTAAGATGGCACCCCGTTCGCCGCGGGTAACACAGATGGTTTTTACGTTAAAAATCCGGCTTAAAAACTCCATACTCTGGCGCTCATTCAGCGTGTCACGGTTATACCATCGGGTAATAAGGGCCAGCTCATGGTGATTCATCTTTACGATATCGGCCTCACTGAATAGGTCGTCAATCTCCGGTTGTGAATAAAAAGGGGCGCGGAGATTGACGTCAAACACCTTTAGCGCTGCCTGTGAAAGTAAGGTCTTTAAGGTATCGCGGCTGGTCTGGCTGCGACAAACCAGACTGCCATAGACCAGAATGGATGACTTGTAAAAATCGGTTAATGTATCGTCGTACTGAATAAAGTCCCAGGCAACCGGCTGCACCAGTGTATACACCACCTCGTTGCGGTCGGTGACGTTGGCAAGGGCAACACCGGTCGGGTGGGTGCTGGTCACCTGCACGTAGGCCGTCGGGAGGTTTTTTTCGCGCAGAAACGCCAATAATTCCATCCCTAACTCATCTGAGCCGACGCGGCTGATGAGGTGCGCATCCATCCCGGAATTGCGTAAGTGAACGGCAACGTTCATAGGGGCACCACCGGCCTGCTTACCGGTTGGCAGCACATCCCAGAGTACTTCTCCGAAGCAGATAATGGATTGTGACATGGGTACAGGAATTAATGGACGACAAACGTTTTTTCAATCTGCTCTAAGCTGGTCCCCTTCGTTTCAGGCATGACGCGCCAGCAGAAAATGAGCTGTAGCACCATCATGACGCAGAAGAACAGAAACGTCGCAAACCCACCTGCCTGCTCGGCGAAATACGGGAACAGGAAGGTGATGAGTGCGGCCATAAACCAGTGCGTAAAGCTCCCCAGTGCCTGCCCGCTGGCGCGTACCTCGTTCGGGAAAATCTCGGAAATGAATACCCAGATGACCGCGCCCTGCGAAAAGGCAAAAAAGGCAATGTAGATAAAGAGTAAGATTGGAACGGACAACCCACTGAAGGATTCAAGATAAAAGGCCCGCGATACAAGTCCGAGGGTGATAATCAGCCCAAAGGAGCCGATAATCATCAGGGTACGGCGGCCGTAGCGGTCGATCAGGTTGAGGGAGATCAGGGTAAAGGTCAGGTTGATCACTCCGATACCGACCGAAGACAACAGGGCTGAGCTTTTGCCGAGACCGGTCATTTCAAAAATACGCGGTGCGTAATAAATAATGGCGTTGATGCCCGATACCTGATTAAAAACTGCAAACAGCACGGCCAGCATAATCGGGGTCTTGTAGCGGGCCGAAAACAGGCGGGGTGTTTGCTGCGGGGTGCCGTCGGCCGGATGGGCGCTGAGTTGCAGGGTTAGCAGAATCTGGCCGAACGACTCCGGGTCGATCATCTGGAGCACTTCACGGGCTTCGTCGACCAGCCCTTTTTTCAGCAGCAGCCAGCGCGGGCTTTCCGGAATATTCTGAACGGCAATCAGGAACAGCAGCGACGGCAGGGCCTGAACGCCCAGCATCCAGCGCCAGGCATTATCGCCGATGTCCTGTAGCAGAAAGTTCGACAGATACGCAATCAGGATACCCAGTACCACATTGAACTGGAACATGGCCACCAGCCGGCCGCGTGATTTGGCCGGTGAAATTTCGGTAATGTACATCGGAGCGGCCACCGATGAGGCGCCCACGCCCAGTCCGCCCAGAAAGCGGAAGATCAGAAACAGGTGCCAGTTGCTGACCAGGGCTGACCCCAGCGACGATACCAGATACAGAATCGCGATCCAGAACAATGTTTTCTTCCGGCCCAGCTGCTCGGCCGGAATACCGCCCAGCATCGAACCGATGACAGTACCGATCAGGGCGATAGAGACAGTCAGGCCGTGTTCCAGTGTCGTCAGGTCCCACAACGCCTGCAATGATTGCTCCGCGCCTGAGATAACGGCTGTGTCAAAACCAAACAGAAATCCGCCTAACGCTGCGGTCACTGACCAAAAGAAAATACGCTGTGTTCTTGCCATAACGGTGTCTTCGGAAACGCATTGAATAGGTCAAAGCTACGAAAGACGCCGAATGGGCACTTTTGATTTCCGCCCGGAATGCTTTAGATTAGATCAAAATGATAATTTTCTGTACTACAGTTAGTTGTGGTGATTTATTAGAGGCGCACCTTTGGCGTTGTTGCATGGTATTTTGGCAATGATTCAACGGTATATGCCATTACCGGCCCCGTTCGATGAACCGCACGACCATGTTCCGCACTTCTTCCTTCAGTTCCGGACTGCCGATGTCGCTCAGGTCGCCGTGTTTGACGCGGGTCATGCGGATAATTTTAATGCCGGTCTTCTTTTGTTCGGCGGGCGTTGGTAATACGCCTTTATCCGCTTCGAACTCATCGGCGCGGATGGTCAGGATGGCCGGTTTGCTCAGGCGGGGAACCGGCATCCGGCGATGGTCAAGCGTAATGGCTTTGGCCACCTGGTCCGGGTGTTGCTGTACATACAGCATGCTAATGTCGCCGCCCATCGAATGCCCGATCAGGATCAGATTTTTGGTGTCAATGCGGCCGTATGCGCGGTGGAGTTCGGCAATAACGGCCTGTACGTTCTGCACACCGCTTTCCCAGGCCGGCATCCGCAGTTTGTACAGATCGCCTTCTGTCGCGATCGGCGGATCACTGGCGAGGTCATGCTGAATACCAACGACGAAGTAACCCATACCGGCCAGTTTTTCGGCCAGAAACGAATAGACATTGCTGCCGCACTGATAGCAGGCATTGATAATGACCAGCTGCTTTTTCCGGGCGGGCAAGGCTGATGCGTTGTAGAGGGTCACCGGAATATCCCGTTTGCGGCCCACATCGGTAATGGTCAGGGCTTGGGTCTGAACGGTAACGGGTGGTTTTTGCCGGACACAACCGGTCATTAACCCGGCCAGGGCGAGGGTAAGCCAGAAGAAACGATTCATCAGTACGTTGTTTTACGATTGCCCGGCCGGCGACTTACGGTAGTCGGAGGGCGTCCGGCCGGTTTGTTGTTTAAAAAAGGTTGTAAAGTTGGCCGGTGAGCTGAATCCTGTCTCATAGGCAACTTCGGCGACGGTTTTGGTGCTTTCGGTCAGGAGCATTTTCGCCTTCCGCAGCTTGATTTCGGTAATGTATTCATTTACATTTTTCTGCAGCAAGCCCTGCACTTTGCGGTAGAGCTGTACCCGCGAAATGCCCATTTCCCGGCTAAGCCGCTCTACGCCAAAACCCGGGTCAGCCATGTTCTGTTCGATCAGGAGCGTAAGTTCGTGCAAAAACTTCTTTTCCTGCCGGTTTTCGGCCTTGGTCAGGTAGTCTGTAGTATAGCGTTGCTGCCACTTCTCGCGGTTAGTTAACGTGGTACGGATGGTTTCGCGCAGGAACGTGAGCACAAACGGTTTGGTGATATACGCATCGGCACCGGCGCGGGTACCCTCAATCTGCGCGTCGATCTGTCCTTTGGCCGTCAGCAGAATCACGGGAATCGTCGAGGTACGGAAGTCTTTTTTGATGTGCCTTGTAAACGTGAGGCCGTCGGTGCCGGGTAGCATTACATCGCTGATAATCAGGTCAGGTACGGCGTCGATGGCCCGTTGCCAGCCTGCTTCGGCCGTGCTTTCGGCAATGATCTCAAACTCGCCGCCAAGTTGCTGTGTCAGGTAGTCCCGCAGTTCAGTATTATCTTCAACCACCAGAATGGTACAGGTTTTTCCCTGCGTATCCGGATCGGCCGTATCCGGATCGGGCAGAATCGCTTCAACCGGTGCCGCCTGTCGCGACAGGAATGCAGGTCCTTTGGCATCAACTATTTCCGACGGGTCGAGGTGGCTGTTGCCCAGCGGCAGCCGGATCGTAAAGGTTGTACCCCGTCCTTTTTCTGACATCACACTGAGCTCGCCCTGATGCAGGCTGATAAACTCCCGCGACAGAGCCAGCCCGAGACCGTTGCCGAGGTTAAACCGGCGGGTGTTGGTGTAGAAGAGGTCAAAGGCCTTTTCCTGTTCTTCGGCCGTCATGCCTTCCCCGTTATCCTGCACCTGAATCCGGAGCGTCGTATCGCGCACATCCAGCAGTACATGGATCAGCCCGCCTCTGGATGTGTAGGTGAAAGCATTCGACAGCAGGTTAAACAGCACCTTATCGAGTTTTTCGGGATCAAACCACAGGGGCGTGGCCGGTGTTTCGGTAATAAACTGTAGGTCGATGCGGTGGCGTTCGGCTTTATGTTTAAAGTCGTTGACGATGTCGCGGACAAAGCTTACCACATTTTGCTCTGAGGCCCGCAGCACCAGCTTACCGCTGTCGGTTTTGCGCAGATCCAGCATCTGGTTAACCAGCCGCAGCAGCCGGTGGGCATTTTTCTGTACCAGCGACAGGTTATTTTTCAGTTCCGCCGTGCCGACTGTCTTTTTCGACAGCATATCTTCGGTCGGGGTCAGAATCAGGCTCAGGGGCGTGTTGAATTCATGGGATATGTAGGCGTAAAAGCGCAGTTTTTCTTCCGTTGCCAGTCTGGCCTGCTGCGAAACCAGGTCGATTTTATCCCGCTGCTCGCTGATTTCGACGTTTTGTCGTGCCAGAATCTGGTAGGCCCGTTGTTTGGACCGGACCAGATAGAGCGCCCAGGCGCCCAGCAGGATAGCCCCGATCAGGCTGGCCAGCATAATCGACAGGGTATTTCGCTGAGTGGAATAGGTGCGGGTCAGTTCCGCAATGCGCTGGCTCTGCCGTTCGATGTCGCGTTGCTGCGTCAGCAGCTTGTCGCTCTGAGTTTTCAGCGCCTTTACGTTGCTGGCATCGACCTGCACCGAGTTCAGTATGGTTTCGCGCTGTACGGATTTGCCTTCCAGAATGCGGATGGCTGTTTCGATGGCCTCTTCGCCCCCGGTCGGATACAGGAAAGTTGCCTTCAGAATGCCGTCGGTGACGAGCTGCATACCACCGGTCGGGCCCGGCAACGCGTCGATACCGACAAATTTCAGACGGTTGGTCAGTCCGTTGCG
This sequence comes from uncultured Arsenicibacter sp., assembly GCF_945952095.1. Classification (GTDB taxonomy): domain Bacteria; phylum Bacteroidota; class Bacteroidia; order Cytophagales; family Spirosomataceae; genus Arsenicibacter. The sequence goes on from NZ_CAMFHL010000047.1 coordinate 40,156, forward strand.
CTGGCATACGTCATGCATGCCCAGCGCCATGACATCGTTGTGGGCAAAGACAATATCGGCCGACCGGAACGCCGTTAGCTGCCGTTGGGCCAGCAGGCGGGCCGAATCCTTTTCCCAGTGACCGTCGAAGGTGACTATGGTATGGATGCCCGGAAACTGCTTCATCACCTCCCTGAACCCCTGCTGGCGGTCCCGGGCGGGCGATGAGCCGGTGAGGCCGGTTACCTCGATGATGCTGCCTTTTCCCTTCAGGTAGTTACTGATGAACCGCGCCGCCAGCCGGCCGATTTCAACGTTATCGCCGCCGATAAAGGCATTATACGATTCAGAGTTGATACGGCGGTCAATAACAATCACCGGAATTCCCTGCCGGAATACCTCGTCAATTGCTTTCGTGATGGGGGCACTTTCGTTGGGCGAAACAATCAGCAAATCAATGTTTTGTCGGGAAAGGCGTTGTATCTGAGCAATTTGCCGGTCAGTACTGTTATTGGCATCTTCGTAGAGGAGCGTGCAGTTCGGGTGGAAAGACAGGGCCCGCTTCATGTCGGACAGCATCGTCTGCCGCCACAAATCACCGCCCGTGCACTGTGAAAAGGCAATGCGGTAGACCGGTCCTGTTTCGCTGGTGGTGCAACCTGCCAGTAAGCCGGTAAGCACCAGCCCCACAACCTTGAGCCATACCGGCAAAAGCCCGGTACCAGACGGCTTTCCCTGCCCGGTTACACGCGAAACGAAAGGTATAGACATGTAGCGCTCTGCAAAAAAAAAGCCCGCCAATCCGGTTTTTCCCTGGCGAGCCACTAACTGGCAATAAAGCAAACAAAATCCATCCAAAATTACAAATGTACGGGCGACCCCACGTGGTCGCCCATCATTTAAAGC
>NZ_CAMFHL010000048.1 GCF_945952095.1 uncultured Arsenicibacter sp.
GTGGGGGGTGCCGGGAGCTGGCAAGGGGAAGTGATTGGTTACGGGTGGATGCAGGGGCGCGGGCAGCTGCGGATTCTGTGGAATACGCGGCCCGTAACCGACGTAATGGCCGATTCGGCCGTACCCGATTCAACGAAGCAGAAAATAAAACTAATTCAGGAAATCAAGCGTTTTGCCATTGATTCTCTTGGACTAAACTCATCCGGTAGCTATGAGACGTATTACGATCAGGGCGGCAAACCCATTCTCTGGGTCATTACGGCGGCGGAACCTTACCGGCTGGTAGCCCGCGAATGGACCTTCCCGATTCTGGGGACGTTTTCGTACAAGGGTTTTTTTGACAAAGACCGGGCCGACCGGCAGCAGGATGAGCTGAAAAAAGAAGGGTTAGACACCCGCATCGGCGAGGTTTCGGCCTGGTCGACGCTGGGATTCCTGAATGATCCGATTCTGTCGAGCATGACCGAACGGCCGGTAGGCAGCCTGGCCGAACTCATTATTCATGAGCTGACGCACGGGACGCTGTTCATCAAAAACAGTCTGGAATACAACGAAAACCTGGCTGATTTTGTGGGTGAATATGGCGCTCTCCGGTTTATGGCGGCGAAATACGGTAGCGGTTCTGCTCAGTATAAGGAGTATCTGGCCGACAAATCATTCTTTGACCGGTACGATGAGCATGTGCTGCGCGGCACCCGTAAACTGGATAGTTTATACCATTCTTTTACGCCGTCTATGTCGATTCCGGCAAAAGATACGTTAAAATGGCAACTCATCCGGCAGATTGTTGCAACCTCAGACTCACTGTATGATCAGCGGGAACAATCCATGCTCAAAAAACGTCGTTTAAACAGGAAGAACCTGCCGAACAACGCGTATTTTATTGGGTATCTGACGTACCGGAAACAACAAAACCGGTTCAGAACGGAATTTGAGCAGAAATTCGGGGGTAATTTTACACGCTATTTAACATACCTTAAACAAACCTATCCGTCACTCTGAGACGGTTCCGGACTATGAAGAAATTGCTTGGCGGGCTCTTACTGGCAGTAACGGTTGCTTTTGGATTTACAACCATTGAAAATCCATTGGCGAATGCCTATCGCCGTATTGTTAACAACAGTTTCGGGCCGGGCGAGCGGATTGAATACCGTGTTCATTACGGGTTTATCAACGCGGCCGAAGCAACCGTCGATGTGGCCCCTGCGTTGTATAAAGTAAATGACCGGCCCTGTTTTAAGGTCAACGTATTTGGCCGGACCACCGGTGCCTTTGATCTGGTAACGCGGGTACGGGATACCTGGCGTTCGTATGTCGATACGGGAGCCATTCTGCCGCAGCGCTTTTACCGGAATATACAGGAAGGCAACTACCGCAAAGAAGAGAACGTGACGTTCAACCATTTCGCGAACACCGCTAAATCGGAAGAGAAAGTCGATACTGATATTTTTAAAGTGCCTGACAATGTGCACGATGTGGTCAGCGGCTATTTCTATCTGCGTACAATCGACTTCAACAAGATCGGGGTTGGTCAGGTGGTTGAAGTACCGGCTTTTTTCGATGACAAGATTTACAACATGAAGGTAAAGTATCAGGGCAAGGCCGTTCTGAAGACCAAATTCGGTAAGATCAATGTCATTAAACTCAATCCGGTTATGCCGCCTACGGGCTTCTTCAAAGACGAAGACTCTATCCGGATCTGGGTCTCCGACGATAACAATAAAGTGCCGATGAAGGTAGAAGTTGACCTCGCCATCGGCTCCCTCGATATGGATATCCGCGATTACGGCGGATTAAAGCAGGATTTCCGTTTTTTTAAGTAAGGTTTAACCACAAAGACAATAAGATACGAAGGGGCACCAAGGTTTTTAGTCTTTGTGCCCCTTGGGTTCTTCCCGCCTTGCTAAAACAAATAACCACAAAGACAATATGGTATGAAGGGGCACCAAGGTTTTGAGTCTTCGTGCCCCTTGGGTTCTTCCCGCCTTTGTGGCCAAAACATTCTTTATTTCGAACAGCCCGTCACCCTGTAAATCTTGCCGTCGGTTTTGGTAAAGAAATAGAGCTCCTGGTTGAGGCCCACGCCGATCCGGAAATCCGTTTTTTTAGCGTTGGTCAGCTCACGGAACGACGTCAGCTTCCCGTTTAGTTCAACGTCCAGCTCACGTACGACAGCTTGCCGGCCAATGGCCAGTTCGCGGTTTTCAACGTAATAGACCCGCCCGTTTACGATATCACCAAAAACGTACTTACCGGTCAACAGGGGAATTGATTTGCCGGCATAGACAAAACCACCCGAAAAGGCATTGCCTTCGTCATGGTCATACTGCGCAACGGGGTAGATATATCCCTTATCATTAGCAGGCAACGCGTAGACCCTATCCATTTTGCCGCGATAGTTCATCACATACGTTCCTTCCCGCTCCGGCCAGCCATAATCACCGCCGGCAATGCCCAGATTCAGTTCTTCCATCTGCGCCTGTCCGATCTCCGAAATCAGCATTTTACCGTCGGGCGCCCAGCAGATCCGGTTCGGATTCCGGAAGCCCCGGCAATACACTTCATCGGCCGTAGCCGGGCTACCGTCACCCATATACGGATTCGTCGATGGAATGCCGTACTGCCCGTTTTTACTGTTTGTACCTGACGGGTCAATCCGCAGCACTGAGCTCCAGACCCTGCTTTTGTCGCGGCAGATAAAGGCAAAACCATTTTCGGTACAACCGCCGTCACCAATGCCAATATAAAGCAACCCGTAGTCAGGCGTGCCGCGCTTTGCCAGCGGATTAAAAGTCAGTTCCTGCATCCCGTGTATAACGGATACCATGTTGATGCGGAACAGTTCACGGCCGGTGCCTGCAAATACCAGGCTGGCCGGATCAGTCATTTTCCACTCGGTTACGACCCATTGCAGGGCAACCTTAATCGAATCGACATAGGCGAAGTCGGCGGGTTTTGTCCCTGCCTTTTCGGTGTGTGACGTATACAGCAGCCCATTGCGGTAAAAATCCGGGTGAAAGGCAAAACTACCGAAGCCGGTAGCCAGTCCGGGCGCATCGATCAGCTGCGGCCGCTCCTTTTTCATATCCATAAACACCTGCAGCTCCGCCCCCTTCATTTCATAGAGCTTACCCCGTAAATCAACGACAAACTGCCGGTCTGGCAACCCGTTGCTCCCGGGCAGCACGGCCATTTTGGTAATGCGGGCCAGCGGCGCCTGTTTTGCCGTGGCCGGAGCCGTCGTAATCTCCGTCAGCGTTAAGCGCAGTCCTGATTTCTGAATACGATCCGGTATCGGGTCAGGTACCGACGGCTTCGCATCGGCAGTTTCCGTTTTCGGTTTGGCCTGCTGGTGCAGGTAGGCCAGCAAGGCTGTCACATCCTGATCTGCCAGGTCGGGGAAGGCAGGCATATACTGGTTGTACTCCTTAAATAAGCGTTGCCCCCGTATATCTCCCCCTTTGATGACCTCGGGCGCATTCCGGATAAACGCGGTAAGCCAGGGCCCCGACATTTCCCCCGTGATACCGGCCAGATTAGGGCCTATCCCTTTCTGCCGGAAATTGTGGCAAGCGGTACAGTTCGCCTGAAAAAGCTCCTGTCCTTTGGCAATCACTGCTTTATCGGTCGAATATCCTGTAGTTTTTCCGGCAGTTTTGCCTGTAGTTTTTCCGGTAATGTCCTGTGCAAATGCACTTGTGCTGATACTGAGAAAGGCGGCTACCAAAAAATACCACCCTGTCCGTTGATGATGACGGGTCAATTTATGCGTTTCCTGTTGATTCATGGCTACTTAGAAAGGAAACGGCCGGTAGTTTTTACTATTCCGGAACCAGCACGCGGTTTCACGCAAAAAATATATTTCTTATTGGTTTTGTTCTGCAAATCAAAAATGTGTTTCTTTGACACATTCTAAATTTTCCATCCTGCTCCCAAATTTGCTTTTAGCATGGCACACGCATACGTCATAGGCATCGACTATGGCACTGACTCGGTACGCGCGCTCGTTGTGAATGCCCAAACCGGCCAATCGGTTGGCACCCATGTCCACGAATACACCCGCTGGAAACAGGGCCGCTACTGCAACCCCTCGGCGTCGCAGTTCCGCCAGCACCCGCTCGATTACCTGGAGGGATTAGAAGCCTCGGTCAAGGGCGCTTTGGCCAATCTTCCCGACGAAGTACGACAAAACATTAAAGGCATTTCGGTTGACACAACGGGTTCAACGCCCTGCGCGGTCGACGAAACCGGTACGCCGCTGGCTCTGTTGCCGGCGTTTGCCGAAAACCCCAACGGTATGTTCATCCTCTGGAAAGACCATACCGCCAACGCCGAAGCCGAAGAAATCAACCAGCTGGCGCACCACTGGGATACCGACTACACCAAATATGTCGGCGGCATTTATTCGTCGGAGTGGTTCTGGGCAAAAATCCTGCGTACCCTCCGCGCCGACGAAACCATCCGCGACAAGGCATTTTCGTGGGTTGAACACTGCGACTGGGTTTCGGCGGTGCTGACGGGCAACACCAATCCGCTGACGATGAAGCGCAGCCGGTGTGCCGCCGGGCATAAGGCCATGTGGCATACTGAATTCAACGGACTGCCGGCCGACGATTTTCTGACGAAACTTGACCCGCTGCTTGGCGGTTTGCGCGACCGGCTGTTTAGTGACACCTACACCGCTGACGAGGCGATGGGCACTATTTCGGCCGAATGGGCGGAAAAACTGGGCATTCCCGCCGATGTCGTGATCGGCGTTGGGGCGTTTGATGCCCACATGGGAGCGGTCGGGGCCGACATCAAGCCGTATTCGTTTGTGCGGGTGATCGGCACTTCGACCTGTGATATGCTGATCGCGCCGAACGACGAAATCGGTCACCTGCTGATCCGTGGTATCTGCGGTCAGGTCGATGGCTCAATTATTCCGGGTATGCTGGGCATGGAAGCCGGTCAGTCGGCATTCGGTGATATTTATGCCTGGTTCCAGCGCGTCATTCTGAGCGGTCTGGACGGCCTGCTACCTGCCGATGAACTGGCAACACTGGCCAAAAAGATCATTCCGTCGCTGTCGGAGAAAGCTGCCAACCTGCCGGTGTCGGAGAACGATCCGGTATCGGTTGACTGGATGAACGGCCGCCGGACACCGGACGCCAACCATACGGTGAAGGGAGCCATTACGGGTCTGAATCTGGGCAGTGATGCCGTGCAGATCTTCAAATCGCTGGTGGAAGCTACGGCCTTCGGGTCGAAAAGCATTGTACAGCGGTTCCTCGACGAGGGTGTTCCGATTAAGGAAGTCATTGCGATCGGCGGGGTTGCCAAGAAGTCGCCGTTTGTGATGCAGACCCTGGCCGATGTGCTGAACATGCCGATCAAGGTGGCGAGTTCAGACCAGGCCTGTGCGCTGGGGGCGGCCATGTGTGCTGCGGTGGCGGCGGGTCTGTACCCGACCATGCAGGATGCCCAGGCATCGATGTCGTCCGGTTTCGACGCCGAGTACCATCCCCGCCCTGCGCTGGTGCCGGTCTACGAAGCGCTATACGCCAGGTACCGGAAAATCGGGCAGTTTATTGAGGGGTAATTTTTTTTGTCATCCGGCGAAGAAGAGCTATCTGGCCATTGAATGTTATCAGATCCCTCGCAGGCTCGGGATGACAAAGTTACGTAGAACATTATTCAAAGATTAGCAAGCAACCGGGGCTTTGTAGCCTAATTTGTTGCCAATAGAACTAGTATGATCAACCTAAATCAATTTGAAGTCTGGTTTGTTACGGGCAGCCAGCATCTGTATGGCGAAGAAACGCTTCGCACGGTCGATGAGCATTCGAAAATCATTGCCGATTCATTTGACCAGTCGCATCAGATTCCGGTTCGGGTCGTGTTTAAACCCGTGGTGAAAACCCCCGACGAAATCTACGCCATCTGTCAGGATGCCAACGTGGCCCCGAACTGTATCGGGATTATCGCCTGGATGCATACCTTCTCCCCTGCCAAAATGTGGATCCGGGGCCTGAATGTGCTCAAAAAACCGCTGTTACATTTACATACTCAGTTTAACCGCGACATTCCGTGGGGCGACATCGACATGGACTTCATGAACCTGAACCAGTCGGCCCACGGCGACCGCGAGTTTGGTTTCATCATGACCCGCATGCGCCTGAACCGCAAAGTAGTGGTTGGTCACTGGCAGCAGGATGATGTGATTCAGGCCATCAATGTCTGGTCACGGGTGGCAGCAGCGCGGTATGACATGCAGGGCGCAAAATTCGTCCGCTTCGGCGACAACATGCGGCAGGTAGCCGTGACTGACGGCGATAAGGTAGCGGCCGAAATGACATTCGGGTTCGCCGTAAACACCCACGGGGTCGGCGATCTGGTAAAGGTGATCAATCAGGTATCCGATGCGTCGATTGATCAGCTCGTAATCGAATACGAACAGAAATACCGGCTGGTGGAGAGCCTGCACAAAGGCGGAGCGCAGCACCAGTCCCTGCGTGAAGCGGCCCGTATCGAGCTGGGTATGCAGCATTTCCTCCAGGATGGCGGCTACAAGGGCTATACCAACACCTTCGAAGATCTCCACGGCATGGAGCAGTTGCCGGGCATTGCCTCGCAGCGGCTGATGGCTGCCGGTTACGGATACGGCGGCGAAGGCGACTGGAAGACAGCCGCGATGGTGCGGGCCCTGAAAGTGATGGCCAGTGGTATGCCGGGCGGTAATTCGTTCATGGAAGACTACACCTACCACTTCGACCCGAACAACAAACTGGTCCTCGGCGCGCACATGCTCGAAATCTGCGAGTCGATTGCCGACGGCAAAGCATCCTGCGAAATCCACCCGCTGGGTATCGGCGGGAAAGCCGATCCGGTCCGGCTCGTGTTCAATACGGCCGGTGGTCCGGCGCTGAACGTGTCGCTGATCGACATGGGTAACCGGTTCCGTCTGCTGGTCAATGAGGTCGATGCCGTAGCCGCCGAACATGAACTGCCGAAACTGCCGGTAGCGCGCGTGCTCTGGAAACCGAAACCGGATATGCAGACCGCCTGTGCCGCCTGGATTTATGCCGGTGGTGCTCACCATACGGTGTACAGCCAGAACCTGACGACCGAGTACATCAACGACTTCGCCGACATGGTTGGCGTGGAACTGGTGGTTATCGACAAAGACACAAACCTCCGCCAGCTCCGCAATGAACTCCGGTGGAATGAGATGTATTACAAAAACGCGTAATTCTGGTTGCTGCTGGTTCTGTGTTGCTGGTTGTTATCAGCAACGCAGAACCAGCAGTAACGATGCAGAACCATCCGGAAGAACGAACTCATGTATAAATCCTTAAAAGAAGCCTGTTTCGAGGCAAATATGCAGCTGCCAAAGCTGGGGCTGGTGCTCTTTACGTTTGGCAACGTCAGCGCCGTTGACCGCGACCGGGCGGTATTTGCCATCAAGCCCAGCGGCGTCCCCTATGACCTGCTGAAACCCGACGACATCGTGATTCTTGATTACGATGCAAACGTGGTGGAAGGCACGATGCGGCCCTCGTCGGATACCAAAACCCACGCGCTGCTCTACAAAACGTGGCAAGATATCGGCGGTATCTCGCACACGCACAGCACCTACGCAGTGGCCTGGGCACAAGCCGGTATGGACATTCCGATTTTCGGAACGACCCACGCCGATCATACACACCAGGACATTCCCTGCGCCCCGGTACTGACCGATGCCATGATCGACGGCGATTACGAGTACGAAACCGGCAACCAGATTTTCAACTGCTTTGCCGATAAGGGCTTATCCCACAAGGAGATGGAAATGGTACTTCTGCAAAACCACGGCCCGTTTACCTGGGGAAAAACCGCTGAGAAAGCCGTTTACAACTCAGCCGTTCTGGAAGAAGTGGCCCAGATGGCGTACCTGACGCTGCAGATTAATCCGGCCACTGAACGCATCAAGGACACGCTCCGGATGAAGCATTACGAACGCAAACACGGCAAAAACGCCTATTACGGACAAGGATGTTAATTTTTGCTCCACAGGCACATGGTTACAGTAGAAAACACCCTGCGGTTAATTATGTGCCTGTGTGGCCTTTAAACCTAAACCTCAACCCATGCAGCTTGGCTTAGAAACGCTCGATTACATTATCTTTCTGGTTTATTTCGTCATTGTGGCTTCGTATGGCTTCTGGGTCTACAAGAACAAGGGTAGCCAGAATGCCGACTCCAAAGACTTTTTCCTGGCCGAAGGCTCCCTGACGTGGTGGGCCATCGGTGCATCCATCATCGCATCCAACATTTCGGCCGAACAGTTTATCGGCATGAGCGGTCAGGCCTTTCAGCTGGGTCTGGCCATTTCGGTGTATGAGCTGGTCGGTGGTTTCTCACTGATTATCATCGCGGTGTACTTTCTGCCGATGTACATCAAGAACAAGATTTACACCATGCCGCAGTTCCTCGAAATGCGGTACGACGGCCGCCTGGCCACCATCATGGCCGTTTTCTGGCTGTTTCTGTACATTCTGGTTAACCTTACCTCCATTATTTACCTGGGAGCACTGAGTCTGGAAAAAATGACCGGCTTCGGTTTCATGCCCTGCGCTATTTTCCTGACCGTTTTCGCCGTGATCATCACCCTGGGCGGTATGAAGGTAATCGGCTACACCGACGTTATTCAGGTCGTGTGTCTGGTGGTTGGTGGTCTGGCAACGACGTACCTGGCGCTGGAACTGCTATCGACTAAAGTCGGTACGGGCGCCGGTGTGTTCGAAGGCCTGAGCCTGATTCGTCAGAAAGCCGATGATCACCTGCACATGATGTTTGAAAAAGGTCAGTATCAGGTTTACGACGGCAAGGGCGGCACCATTGACGCCTACAAGCAACTGCCGGGCATGATGATGTTTATCATTGGCGGTCAGTGGATTGTAAACTTCAACTACTTCGGTTGTAACCAGTATATGACGCAGCGGGCCCTCGGCGCCGACCTGACCACAGCCCGTAACGGGGTATTGTTTGCCGGTTTCCTGAAGGTGCTCATGCCGTTCATCGTCGTGCTGCCGGGTCTGGCCGCCTATGTCCTCTTCCAGGAACAGGCCGATCAGGCCATTGTCAACGGCATTACCGAAAACGGCATCATTAAACCTGATAATGCCTACCCTGTTCTGCTGAATATTTTGCCGGTCGGACTGAAAGGAATGGCCTTTGCGGCATTAACTGCTGCAATTGTTGCGTCACTGGCGGGTAAAGCCAACAGTATTTCGACTATTTATATGTTGGACATCCATAAGAAGTTCATCAACCCGAATCTCGACGAAAAGCGCACGGTTTGGCTGGGCCGCGTTGCCATTGTGGTTTCATTTATTATCGCCCTGGCAATTAGTCCCTTTCTGAAGAACTTCGGGCAGGGTTTTGAGTACATTCAGGAGTATACGGGCTTTATTTCTCCAGGAATCCTTTCCATCTTTGTGCTGGGTTTCTTCTGGAAAAAAGCAACGGCCAACGGTGCACTGGCAGCGGCCCTGCTGAGTATTCCGCTTTCGACGCTGTTCAAGTACTATGCCCCTGATATGCCGTTCCTGAACCGCATGGGTGTGGTGTTCTGGATTTGTACGCTGGTGCACATCGTCATCAGCCTGCTGACATCGAAAGGAAAAGATAGTCCGAAAGCGTTTGATGTTCCGGCATCATCGTTCCGGACCACACCGGGATTCAAAGCCGGTGCGTTTGCCATTATTGCCGCTATTGTCCTGATTTATACAATATTTTGGTAAGAACGGGTGGCGGGCCCGACCCACGGGTTGAGCCCGCCGCTACAAACTACGTGTACTTATGTTTGAAAGCCGTTATGCTTCTTCGCCGAACGAAGTGAAGCAAATGGATACGGAAACACTCCGTAAGAATTTTCTGATTGAGAACCTATTTGCAGCAGATCAATGCTCGTGGGTTCTTTCGTTTTTTGATCGCTACATGACCGGCGGTGCGCTGCCGGTAAGCGGTCCGGTGAAGCTCGAAGCGCCCGAAAACCTGAAGGCAGCCTACTTCCTGGAACGCCGCGAATTAGGCATTATCAACGTTGGCGGCGCCGGTACGGTAAGGGCCGGTGGCGAAACGTACGAACTCGGCTACAAAGAGGCCCTCTACATCGGCCGTGGTACGCAGGACGTTCAGTTTAACTCAGTTGACAGCAGCGCTCCGGCTAAATTCTACCTCAACTCCACCCCTGCCCATACGACCTATCCGACCCGCAAGGTTGCCCGCGAGGACGCCGACCGTGTTGAGCTGGGCAGCATGGAAACAGCCAACCACCGCGTTATCAATAAATTACTGGTCAACAGTGTATTGCCGACCTGCCAGCTTCAGATGGGCATGACCGAACTGAAGGCGGGCAGTGTCTGGAACACCATGCCTGCACACGTCCACGACCGGCGTATGGAGGTCTACTTCTACTTTGAAATTCCGCAGGGACAGTCGGTCTGCCATTTCATGGGACAGCCGCAGGAAACGCGCCACATCTGGATGCAGAACGAACAGGCGGTTATTTCCCCGAACTGGTCGATTCACTCCGGCGCGGGTACGTCAAACTACACGTTCATCTGGGGCATGGCCGGCGAAAACCTCGACTACGGCGACATGGACTTCTGCGCGATTACTGAACTGAAATAATCCGACACCCCGGAACGCTGTTCCGGGGCTTTTTTATATAAGCCGGAATAGCCTTCCGGACGACAAACGTATGATCTCAATTTCTTTAACAGGCAAAGTTGCCTTAGTGACCGGCTGTAAGCGCGGGATTGGTAAGGCGATGGCCGAAGCACTTGCCGAAGCCGGTGCCGATATTATCGGTGTATCTGCCAACCTCGAACCGGAAGACAGCGCCGTATCCAAAAGTGTCGAGGCCCTCGGCCGCAAATTCTACGCTTATCAGGCCAATTTCGGCGACCGTGCGTCGCTGAACGCCTTCATCAGTCAGGTTAAGGCCGATCATCCGGTGATCGACATTCTGATCAATAACGCCGGAACGATCTTACGCAAACCCGCCGCTGAACACCCGGACGAGTATTGGGACGAAGTGATTGCCATTAACCAGACGGCGCAGTTTATCCTGACCCGTGAGATCGGCCGCGAGATGATTGCCCGTGGCAGCGGAAAAGTCATTTTCACCGCGTCGCTGCTAACGTTCCAGGGCGGCATCAACGTGCCGGGCTATGCCGCCAGCAAAGGCGCGGTAGGTAGTCTGGTGAAAGCATTTGCCAATGAGTGGGCCGGTAAGGGCGTTAACGTGAACGCTATTGCGCCGGGCTACATCTCCACCGACAATACCGAAGCCCTCCGCAACGATCCGGAGCGCAGCAATGCCATTCTGAGCCGGATTCCGGCCGGGCGCTGGGGCGAACCGGAAGATTTCAAAGGCCCGACCGTGTTTCTGGCGTCTGACGCATCCAGTTACGTACATGGCACCGTCCTCACCGTCGATGGCGGCTGGATGGGTCGTTAATGCGTTGTTGTAACGTTTTGGCGTTCCATAACAAGGTAAGTTTTTAAAAACCGGCCGGTTTTATGGGTAAAATGCCGCTCCGGCGGCTTTTATTCCAAAACGTTATACCATTACAACCTCTTTACAATGCCTCTTGAACAAACATGGCGGTGGTACGGCCCGAAAGATCCCGTAAGTCTTTGGGACGTACGGCAGGCCGGTGCCACGGGTATCGTTTCTGCCCTGCATCATATTCCGAACGGTCAGGTCTGGACGGTCGACGAAATCCGGAAGCGCAAGGCCGAAATTGAAGCCGCCGGCTTAACGTGGTCGGTCGTGGAAAGCGTACCGGTCCACGAAGACATCAAAAAAGCGACCGGCAACTATAAGCAGTACATTCAGCATTACCAGGAGTCGCTGGTCAACCTGGCGCAGTGCGGCATCGATACGGTTTGCTATAACTTCATGCCGGTACTCGACTGGACCCGTACCGATCTGGACTACAAACTGCCCGATGGCTCCACGGCTCTCCGGTTCGATATGTCGGAGTTCTGCGCCTTTGAGGTATATATTTTGAAGCGGCCCGGCGCGGAGGCTCACTATTCCGCCGCGCAGCTGTCTGAGGCAAAAGCATGGCTCGATCAGGCCACGGACGACGATGTCCGCCGGTTGACGCGGAACATTATTGCCGGTCTGCCGGGTAGCGAAGAAAGCTTTACGGTGGAGTCATTCGCGGAGGTGCTGCGGACGTATGATCACGTCGGCGATCAGGAATTGCGGCAGAACCTGTACAGTTTTCTGCGCGAAATCACCCCTGTTGCCGAAAATGCCGGTATTCTGCTCGCCATTCACCCCGACGATCCGCCGTACCCGATTCTTGGTTTACCACGCGTAGTCAGTACGGAAGCTGATGCCCGGCAACTGCTCGACGCGGCCGACAGCAAATACAACGGTCTGTGTTTCTGTACCGGCAGTTACGGTGTCCGTGCCGATAATGATCTGGCAGGTATGGTCGAACGGCTCGGCAACCGCATCAATTTTGTTCACCTGCGGGCGACTAAACGCGACGAGCAGGGCAATTTCCACGAGGCCGATCACCTCGACGGCGATGTGGATATGTACGGAGTCATGAAGGCCCTTGTGCTCGAACAGCGCCGCCGCCAGGCCGAAGGCCGCGAAGATTATCGCCTGCCCTTCCGCCCCGATCACGGTCACCGCATGCTCGATGATCTCAACCCGTCGAAGAAAACCAATCCGGGCTACACGGCCATCGGTCGCCTCCGGGGCCTTGCCGAACTGCGGGGTCTGGAGCTGGGCATCGAACGGAGTTTATAACTATTGTGCAGCTTCGGGCACAATCCCTTACCAGTTGGTTTGCAAAAATCAACTGGTTTTTTTATGCTTACCGGTGAATTGCTGATGCGTCGCTTATCTTATCGCTTTCAAACAACCATGAGATACCTTGTCCTGCTTACGCTGCTCCTGCACCGCTCGTTGTTATCCGCCCAAACGCCCGTTCATAGCGAAGACATTACGAATTTCTACGCAGCGTTTGACAAGGTCCTGTCCACCACTGACCCTGAACAACAACTGACCATTATCCGGCGCGATTACATCGACAAGGGAACAACCGGCCTCCAAACATTCATCCGGCTTGGCGGGGCCAATGCTGAGCGATGGCTGTTTTACATGGTGCATAACCGTGCTTACCTGCAACGTATCCGGTATTCGCTCGAACATGTAGCCGGTCAGGTTCCGGCTATTCAGCAAAAATTAACCCGACTCAAGCAGATCGTCCCGACCTATCAGGAAGGCACCATTTACTTTATAGTCGGTGTTGGCATGGTAGGCGGCTCGCCTGACGCGGCAACCCATAGCCTGCTGTTAGGCGCAGAGACGCTGGCAAAGCCCGGCAAAGAATGGGCAATCCCTACCGCTATTCACGAGTTTATTCATCTTCAGCAAAGGCAGGGAAACCATCAGTTGCTAACCCAGACGCTTTGCGAAGGGGTTGCCGAGTTTCTGTCTGAACACCTGTATGGTAAATCCCTGGCAGCAAATGGATTTGCACCCTACATCCAATGGGGCATGCAGCACGAAAAGGCGGTCTGGCAAGCATTTAAAGCGGATATGTTCTCGGTAGACCAGGGGTATCTCGGATGGCTGTACGGCATGAAAGCCATCGGGGGCAGCGAACATTCTGACCTGGGTTATTTCGTTGGCTATCAAATCTGTAAAGCCTACTTTGAGCAGGTTGCCGATAAAGCGCAGGCAATCAACACACTCATCAGCCTTGACCTTTCATCGAACGAAGCAATACGGTCTTTTGTGCTTCGTTCAGGCTATGCTGCGGCACAGGATCAGCAGATGATTGCCAGTCAGTTGTTTGGCAAAAAACAATTGACGAATACGCCCAAAATCCTGTTCGGCTACAAAGAACACCCCGATAGTATTGAGTTTACGTACACCATTCCGGCCGATTTTCTGTTTCGTTACCACATTCCGGTTGTACGTATGTCGGTCGCCGGCGGGTTCAATGACTGGAATCCCAATGCAGCGTCATGGCAGATGAAGCCTGCCGGTAAGCATACTTTTGTATTGCGGGTCCCGAAAGGTCAGGCTCCCGCGAACAGTCCGTTTAAATTTGTCCTGAACGGTGATGTCTGGATGTCGGTGCCCGGCGATGCCGCAAACGTCAATGCAGACGGGAATCTTTATCTGGCCACAAAGTAGCGTCTATGTCCGTTCCTGTTATCAGCTGATACGGAAGCAGGCATACACATTCCGGTGAACCCTGAAATCACCGCGACTGATACGGCCCGTACACGGCTTTGATCCGCATGGATTCGTCGGCGTCGTCCAGGACCAGTACCTGATAGGTTGCCCCGCCGGGTTGTACGCGGATAACGATATGCCCCGTTTCGGGCTTTATTTTGGCAGCAGCCGGTCCCAGGGTCGCTTTCGCTTCGGGAAAAAGCTGCGTCACAAACACATCCCGCTCACCGGGGTAAATGGCTTCATCGAACAAACGCTCAGCTACGGCCGGACCCGGATGGGAAACCGCCCAGGCCGGTACCACAAACACCCTCGGCCGCAGGGCCTTCATCAGCGCCCCGTTCTGCGAATCGGCATACCCGTGATGATCCAGTAGCTGCACATCGACCGGTCCGGCCACCGCCGCCACCGGCGTTTCGACATCATGCCAGGCCGGTGCGCCATACGGCAAAACACCCTGAATATCGCCCCCGGCAAAATAATCGAAGTCGCCGTAGCGCATCGTAAAGACCGCACTGCACATGTTTTCATTGGGCTGCTGATTGGCAGGTACACTGGTTAAGTCAGGAAATACATGCCGGGTGTCCTGCCCCTTTCCTGTCCAGACATCGCCATTCACGGCCAGATTCCGGATGCTGAACTGCGATTGGTATTTTTTTGCGTCATGCACCAGTCTGATCTGATCCAGCCGTCCGGCCACAAACCGTTCGGCGGGTATTTTCCGGTTTTCCAGAAAATGGACATAGTTAATCACAATCGAATCCTGCCGCAATGTCTGCGGAAAGGTATAGTCGGGCCAGCCGCGATCCAGTATCCGGCGAATGGGCATAAACTCCGCCAGTTCGGTTACGCCGCTCAGTTTATAACCACCCGCAGCAGTACGGGAGGCATGTTTCGGCGTACCTACATGATCGTCGTGAAAATGGGTGATGAGCAGATAATCAATGCCTGACGTTTGTTTAACCGGCATAACGCGCCGGATGTAGCGGGCAATCCACTCGCCGGGTTGCCGCGAATCGTCGGGTCGGACGGGGTTGTTGCGGGGCTTATTATCCCGCCAGTTGATGGGATCGATGGCACCGGCATCAATGAGCAGGGTTGTGCCGTCGGGCAGTATACAGAACGTTGCGTTGCCCCGCCCGGTATTGATCTGGTGGATATCCAGATAACCCGCTTTCCAGGGCGAAAAGATCGGGGTACCAGTCCGCTGAGCCGCCACCCCGTGACAAATCAGCAGAACAAAAAGTATTGTTTTTCCGGAAAACAGCCGAGCGCGCTTCATAGCCGAAAGGTACGATCCGTTTTCCGGTTTTCCACATAAAAAAAGCCGGTTAGCGTATGCTAACCGGCCTCTATACGGCACTGGCAGCTACCGGATCGCTTCGTAACAATAGGCGTTCAGGCCCGTGTGCGCATACACCCGCCCTTTGCCGCCTGCCTTGCCCGGCACCACCGCCACAAAGCCACGGAACTGCGCATTACTGTTGCGGTTTGCATCCGGCGAATCAATCTTCCACAGCAGCTTGCCACTTTGCAGATCAGTGGCGTACAGCCGCTGGTTTGCCGTATAATACACCACACCGTTCAGCTCCGTCAGGTTACTCGTCACCACGTACTCCTGCTGCCAACGGGTCTGACCCGTATTGGCATCCAGACAATACAAGTGCCCGTCGCTGATGTAGGTCAGCAGCTTGTCCCCGGTTGCCAGCTGATAATCACACAACGAACCGAACACCCGCTCCCAGAGCTGTTTGCCCGTCAGCAGATCATGACATACTGTATAGCGCGACATCGCATCATACACCTTGCCATTATTTACCTGCAGATGCCCGTTGACCGCCAGCATGTAACCCGCTTCTTTCATCGCCAGACCTTCATAGACAAACTCCTTCCGGACAAGGTTATACAGCGATATGCGGGGAGTGTACCAATACATCGTCGGGTATGTCGAATCAAAGTAATCGAATAATAAATGTTCTTCTCCATTGATTGTGACTAAACGGATGCCGTTTACTCCACCCAAAACCTGGTTGTATCCCCCACCTGGTTGTCCAACCGAATTGCTGTATACAAGGCTAAAAAGGGGTTTTATGTCTCCTGTCTTTAAATCCCCAACATATATATCGGGTTTGGAAATAGCCTGGTCATAATTCTGCTTTGCGTTTAATGTATTGTAGTACGTATCCTTATTAGCAGCAGTCGGAACACCTGACCAGGTATCCTGATAGGTTGTTTTCCAGACCGTTTTTCCCGTTTGCAGGTCTATGCCATACCCCCGGTTACCACTTGAATGAAACAAGATTGAACCTTTTAGATCAGGCCAGCTCTTATAAAGATCAAAATGCTCAAAATCAGTCATAAAATCATTCCAGGTCCACAGGTCTTCTCCTGTATCCTGATCTTTAAGCACGATATACGACCTGGAGTATTGTGGCTTACCAGGTTGCATTGCTCCCTTTGGAAACAACACTCCTCTATCAGTAACGATTGCCTGTCCGATATCATTCGCTAAATACTTAGACTGCTCCGAAACAGAGCTTCGCCACACGGGGGATAGCTGAATTACTACTCCCTCCGCATCTGTTTTCGTGACTATCTTGTCTGGGTTGCAGGCAGTGAGCAGCAGGGCAAGCAGACTAATTGCGGGAAGGTAGCGTCTCATGGTGGATAAACAGAATACGTTGGGTTGGATATGGTGACAGCATTGTAGCAGGCGGAACACCCGTAGCTGACAATCAGATCAAATATAGATATGGTAAGTAACTAAGTCAATACGTAAAAATACGGTTTTGCCGGAAAGAGCAGCTCTTCATCCATACGTGCCACTGCAGCCAAGCAACCCCAAACATTCCAAAAGGTAACTAACCAATGAACAATCCGCCACGTGCCGGGTTGTGTAGAAAACATTTAAAACAACACTATGCTGAAAAGAAGAGCATCTGCCACCTGGGAAGGCAACTTTCAGGAAGGAAAAGGCACCGTATCTGCAACAAGCGGCGTCCTGAACAGCACACCGTTTTCCTTTAAAACACGGCTCGTCAGCGAAGACGGTACCGCCGGTACAAACCCGGAAGAATTACTGGCCGCCGCCCATGCCGGCTGCTTTACCATGGCCGTCAGCGTAGCACTGGGTCAGGCGGGCTTTACGGCTGACAAGCTGGAAACCAAAGCCGTTTTGACGCTCGACACCGACAAACTGGAAGTCACAGCCGTTGAACTGAACCTGACCGGCACTGTTCCGGGCATCGATGAAGCAAAATTTCAGGAACTGGCCAGCGGCGCAAAACAAAACTGCATCATCTCGAAAGCCCTGAGTCCGGGCATCGACATTACCTTAAACGCAACACTGGCGTAAAAAAAACAGCCGGTCAGCAGTAATGCCGACCGGCTGTCCGGTTATATCCAGTCCCATCCTGTTCTGTATTCACGCGACAAATACGAATTGGCTTCCGCATCGTGCCTGAACTTCTCTCTCCTTGCATTCCATGCTAACGGGCGCCCCAACCGGTACGAAATCAATCCCAGATGCATCGGCAACGTCATCTCTCTGGCGTATTCCAGATTCGATTCGGGTTGCTTCCGGCTCTTCACGGCATCCACAAAATTCTGCTGATGCCCCGGCGAGCGTGGAATCGTTACGGGTATTTCCGCAATGTCCGGCACGGCCACTCCGTTGATGGTTATTTCTTTACTGCTATAATCACAAATCAGCGTCCCATTATCTCCTTCAAAATACGCCCCGATTCCCCGTTTTGCCGCACCCGGTACGTTCGGCGGTGTGCTGGTCCAGTACAGCTTCAGGTTATCGAAATCGTACTCAATGTCTATCCACTTCGGGGCATCACCAACGCCTTCGGGTACTTCTCCTTTGGCACTCACCCGCGTCAGGCCTTTAGGCTGCACCGACCACCAGACAATGTCGGCAATGTGGCTCCAGAAATCCTGAAACACCCCGCCGGAATAATCGAGAAAATAGCGGTACGTAAAATGGCACCGCTCCGGACTATACAATGATTTTGGCGCCGGCCCCTGCCAGTAATCCCAGTTCAATGTAGCCGGCGGATTCTGATATTTTGATGGCCCCAGAACGGGCGGAAATCCTGTTTTCCAGAGCCTTACCGTATGCACTTTCCCGATGGCACCGGCCTGAATCAGCTCTGCTACCCGATGGTAATTGTCACCGGCGTGAATCTGCGTACCCAACTGAAAAATCCGGTTATGCCGCTTCATCGACTTCAGCATCTGCTGCCCTTCCCGCACACTATACGACAGGGGTTTCTCGCCGTAGACATCTTTTCCCGCCTCAAAGGCCAGTATCGCTACCTGCGCATGCCAGTGGTCCGGCGTCGCACAGGTGATGGCATCAATATCCTTGCGGTCAAGAATCCGGCGGAAGTCGTCGAACGTTTCGGCTTTTGCATCCGGCCGGATACCCTGCAACACCTTTTGGGCCGCCGCCAGATGGTCACTATCCACATCGCAAAGGCCAACGACATCGACTTCCGGCAGGTTGGCAAACCACTTCAGGTGGTTGGTACCCATACCACCCAGCCCGATGTGGGCCACCCGCAACTTATCGCTTGGGGCTGCTTTCCGGAGCAGTGCAGGGGACATGGTCAGGCCCAGCGCACCGACTCCTGATTGTTTTAAAAATTCTCTTCGGTTAATCATAAGGATAGGAAATGGAGGTCTTAGTACCTTTTTGTGTAAAAGACTGACCAACTATATCCTTACCCAAGGATTTTTTGCTTAGATTGACCCCTGAATTTACGGGTAAACGTTTATGTCAGGTTTATTAATTCAGAATCCGCCGGATCCGGATTTTCACTTCTTCCGGATGAAACGGTTTCTGGATAAAATCTTCTGCACCGTCCATCAGACAGTTGATACGAACGTCACTTTTTTCGTTACCCGATAAGATTAACACCGGAATATGACTGTGTTTCGGATCATTCTTGAGTTTATGGAGTAACTCCTGACCGTCAACCCCAGGCATTGACAGGTCGGTAACGATAACATCCGTGTGTACACCATGATTAATCGCAAAAAGAGCCCCTGAAGCATCCGAAAAAGCCTGTACATTGTACTCTGATGACAAGTAGTTCTGCAACAGTACCTGGATCATTTCATTGTCGTCAATTACTACTACAGTCGGTTTCATTGTGTTAGAAATTTTATGGGTTTGTCGTATTATCGTCTACTTCCAAATACGTACCAATCAGTTAAATTTTTAACAACACACTCAATTTCAAATACATAGTAAAATATCATATCATATTTTTATCCAAAATCAGGAATTATTCTCTACTTTTGGAAAAATTCCCATTCACTGACTGATTACCTGAACATGGAAAACGGCTTTACCATTTTTGTTGTCGAAGACGATGTGTTTTACGGAACCATGCTGGAGTATCATCTCACGCTGAACCCCGATTACTCGGTCGTACGGTTTGAGAATGGCAAAGCCCTGCTGAACAACCTGCACCGGAAACCGTCAGTGATCACGCTGGACTATTCCCTGCCCGATATGAACGGCGAAGCGGTGCTGAAACTAGTCAGGAAGCAGCTGCCCGACATTCCGGTCATCATCATTTCCGGGCAGGAAGATATTTCGACGGCGGTTACCTTGCTTAAAAACGGCGCCTATGACTACATCGTTAAAGATGACAACACCAAAGACCGGCTGTGGAGTACGCTCATCAAGGCCCGGGAAACCCAGCAGTTACGGCAAGAAGTTGACCTGCTGCGGGAACAGGTCCGTGAACAGTATGATTTCGGGAACCTGATTGTTGGCAGCAGTCCGCAGCTGAAGCGGGTTTTTGCCGTCATGGAAAAGGCCACCCGCTCCGGCATAACTGTTTCGATTTATGGCGAGACCGGAACGGGTAAAGAACTGGTTGCTAAAGCGATTCATTACAATTCTGCCCGGCAAAAAAAGCCGTTCGTCCCCGTCAACGTAGCTGCTATCCCGAAAGAACTGATGGAAAGTGAGCTGTTCGGTCATGAGAAAGGTGCGTTTACCGGAGCCGTTAACCGCCGTACCGGCCGGTTTGAAGAAGCCAACGGCGGCACATTGTTCCTGGACGAAGTGGCCGAAATGGACCTCACCATGCAGGTAAAGCTGCTGCGCGTGTTACAGGAACAGGAATTTAACCGGATCGGGAGCAACCAGCTTGTTAAAAGCGATTTCCGGCTTATTGTCGCCACCCACAAAAACCTGGCGGATGAGGTGAGGCAGGGCCGTTTCCGGGAAGATTTATACTACCGTCTGCTCGGGTTATCCGTTGAACTGCCGCCTCTCCGTGAACGCGAAAATGACATCGCGATCCTGAGCCGGTATTTTATGGACGAATACGCCAAAAAGAATAAACTCGGCAAACTGAATTTATCCGCCGACGCGCTCAAGAAACTCCTCTCCTATCCGTTTCCAGGTAATGTCCGCGAACTGAAAGCCATTATTGAACTGGCCTGTGTCATGGCCGATAACGGCGTGATTCAGGCAGAAGATATTACCTTCCGGTCCATCCGGCCGGAGGGTGCCTTTCTCCTTCAGGAAATGACCCTCCGTGAGTATACCCGCCGGATTGTCCGGTTCTACCTTGACAAATATGATAACGATGTATTGCTGGTTGCCGAAAAACTTGACATCGGTAAATCGACAATTTATAACATGTTGAAGTCTGGCGAGTTATCCCAGTAAGCTAAATCAGTTACCTGAACTGTACGTCTGACCTTTCCGGTAAAACTGAAAACATATTCTGGACACTGATTCCATAATATGGACACTCCATAGGGCCTACAAAAAAGTAATCTTCCTCATTATCTGATACTTATCGTACTGGCACGTTTTGTGGAGTCTATCCGGAAAATAGGCCTATATGCATTTTTCCGCCTTCAACGAGGACCATTTACGCGGGAGTCGGGTGCTATTGGTAGAGGACAATTTAATGAATCAGTTCTTTGCCAGGCAACTGATGGAAGACTGGCATATAATTGTCGATATTGCTCAGAACGGAATTGAAGCAGTAGAGATGGTTATTATGCAGGTGTATGATTTGATTCTGATGGATATCCAGATGCCCCGTATGGACGGGCTTCAGGCTACCCGTATGATTCGTCAGCAACACCGGTTAACTACCCCGATTATTGCATTAACGGCTTTGTCAGCTCGTGAAGATATTGATCTGTTCCGGCAAGCAGGCATGGATGATTACCTTATTAAGCCTTTCCTGAATGAAGAATTACGGAAAAAACTGGTAACGTTTATTCCGAAACCTAAAGTAAAAGCAACTGATTTTCAAAAAAATTCAGCTATGAGTCACGCGATTGTACCTCTTTTCAACAAGGGGCGTTTAGCAGCAATGCTAAACAACGACGAAGGCCGCATACTGCAAATGGAAAATTTGTTCATTCAGCAGGCACGGGATACCGTAATGCAAATGCAGGAATCGCTTCAGCATATGGAGTGGGACCGGCTGAGCAAACTGGCACATAAAATTAAGGCATCGGTTGATCTGATGGACATTGCCTCCCTGAAGCGGCCCGTCCGCGATCTGGAAGCGGGTACTAAATCACCGCAACCCGGCGCTGATTTTACGCAGCTTACCAATCAGGTTTGTCAAACACTGGAACAGGTTTGTCAGCAAATAGAAGCAAGCCGTTAATGCACCGATGACCACACTACCTTTTGTTTCGATCATCACCGTAAACTATAACCAAACCGCAGTAACCTGCGACCTGCTCGATTCACTTACCGTATCCGTAACTTGTTATTCTCACATTGAGATTATTGTCGTTGATAACGGTTCGCAGCACTCCTGCGAACCCGTTATCAAACGAAAGTACCCTCACATCCGCGTTATTTCCAGCGAAACGAATCTTGGCATTGCCGGCGGCGTCAATCTTGGTCTGCGACAGGCACGGGGTGAGTACTTTATGCTGCTTGATAACGACACTAAAGTGGCACCCGGCTTTCTGCTGCCGCTGGTCAAAGCCATGCAGCAGCATAGCGATGTCGGGATTTGTGCGGCTAAAATCCGGTCATCCGATCAACCGGATTATATCCAGTTTGCCGGTTCTACCCCGATTCATCCCCTGCGCATGGCCCCTGAGCTGATCGGAAACGGTCATAAAGATGAGGGGCAGTTTGATCAGGCAGGCTATACGCACTGTGTACACGGAGCAGCCCTGCTCGTACGACGCGACGCGGTAAATAAAGCAGGCATGATGCCGGAAGAGTATTTCCTTTATTTTCAGGAGCTTGACTGGTGTGAGCGGATAAAGCAGGCAGGGTATCGCATTTATTTTGTACCGGAATCGGTTGTTTTCCACAAGGGTTCGGTCAGTCTCAGTAAATCAAGCGCATTTCAGGTATACTACAAAACCCGTAACCGCATTCTGCTGGCCCGCCGCTGGCGGCGTGGTATGGGCCGGTGGATAACCCTGAGCTACTTATGCCTTGTTACCTTCCGGGATATTCTGGTGTATACCTATGCCGGTAAAACCCCGCAGCGCATCGGCTGCTGGGAAGCCGTTAAATGGCATCTGGTTCATCGCTAAACCGACTCAACAGCCTTACCCAGCCGGGTAAACTCCTCTTTAATCAGCGGTAATTTTATCGTAATTACACGCCCCAGCGCAGCCGCCAACTCAGGCAGTTCGGCAGCTTCCGGTGACGCTTTCAGCAATAATTCAAACTGTTTCCCGGCATTGGCCACTTCCGTCAGCCCAACCATTACCAGCGAGGGCCTGAACTGATGCGATAACGCGGCCAGTTGTTTCCAGTCCTGCGCCGCAATCACCTCCCCCAGTTTTTCAACTTCCGGAAAGGTCGTCTCCATAAACAGCGAAAACATCATGTGGGCATACGCGTAGTCATGACCGTAGAACTGTTCCAGCTGGGCAACATCCAGTTCGCTGCTGTAGGTATACGGTTCTGCCGGTTCCGGCACCACCTCCGGAGTTTCAGGCATTGCTTCTGTCTGCGACAAACTGGCTTCCTGCGCGGGTAAATACCGCTGTAGTAACTGCAATAACTGATCGGGGGTAAACGGCTTACTGAGACAATCGTTCATACCGGATGCGATGGCCTCGCTTTGTTCCTTGGCAAAGGCGGTGGCCGTGAGCGCAATAACCGGAATGGCAGCATTCGGGTTAGCCTTCATGCTGCGGAGCCGGACCGTGGTCTCAAATCCGTTCATGACGGGCATCATCAAATCCATTAACACCAGATCGTAGGTATGCTGCTCGACCAGGCGAATGGCTTCCAGACCATTATCAGCTACATCATACTCCGCCTTCCATTTACGCAGTAAACCCTCGACATACTTCTTGTTCAGCGGGTTATCCTCAACAATCAGAATTTTTTTGGATTCCAGACAGGCGCTGTCGATTTTGCCATGTTCGTCGACAATACTGATATCGTCATCTGCAGCAATTTTCAGCGGCAGGGTAAAGGTAAAGGTTGCGCCCTCATTGAGGGTACTTTCTACCGCAATTTCACCACCGTGCAGGTTAACCAGCTGCTTAACAATAGCCAGTCCCAGGCCGGTTCCGCCGTATTTATCCTTTACATCGCGATCAGCCTGCTTAAAACTTTCAAAAATAGTTTCCAGATGCTGGGGCGCAATGCCGATACCGGTGTCTGATACACTTACTTCCGTCATCAGAAAATCCCCGAGCTGATCGAGGAGCGTTACCTGAACCCGGATCAATCCCTTCTCTGTAAATTTGGCGGCATTGCCGATGAGGTTCATCAGAATCTGCCGCAACATGGTCGGATCGCCCATTACTGTGCGCTGAATCCGGGTATCCACAAACGACTCCAGCCGGATGGGTTTATCCCGCAACCGCAGCCTGAACGTTTTGGTCAGCTCATTCAGCAGGTCGGGCAGGTTAAACGGCCGCTCGGTCAGCTGCATTTCGCCGGCTTCAATCTTCGAAATGTCCAGCACATCGGATACCAGCGCCAGGAGCAGATCCGCCGAATGGCTGACCGCATCAAGGTATTCGCGCTGCAGTCCGGTCAGCTCAGTATCGTACAGCAGGTGCGTCATTCCGATAATCCCGTTGATCGGTGTCCGGATTTCGTGGCTCATGTTGGCCAGAAAGCGTTTCTCGGCCTTACGGGCTTCTTCTGCTATGCGGCGGGCTTCTTCCAGCGCCTCCTGAGTCCGTTTGCGGTCCGAAATGTCCAGATGAATGCCAATCGAGCCGGTTACCTTTCCGGAAGGTTCAATAATCGGTGCGCCGCTGATGATCACCCAGATAATCTGCCCGTCTTTCCGGCGCAATGGTACTTCATACACGCCGGGTTCACCGGAGAGCCGGTGTCTGTTCTGTTCTTCGACAATCCGCCGGAATGATTCATCGGGCAGGAGTACATCCTTTGCTTTTTTCCCGACCAGTTCTTCGGGGGTATAACCAACCAGTTTAGAGAAACGGGGATAGACTTTCTGGATAATATCATTGTTATCCACTTCAATCAGCCCCAGTTCCATATTTTCGATAATGCCGCGGTACTTCTCCTCACTGTAGCGGATAATATCCTGCACCTTACGCTGCTCGGTAATGTCTTCATAGCGCCAGAGGTGGCCCAGATAACGTTCGCCGGCCATAATCGGAATATAATCCCGCTCCAGGATACGCCCGTCCGCCATTTTCAGCTCCTCGCCGATGCACAGCTTTTTGTCATCCAGCAGCGTACTTACCCGCCGGACAAACGCCTCCGGCTCCGCAAATTCGTTTTTACTTTGCTCGGCCGATTGCGAACAGTCTGCCCCGATGAGTAACTCCGGACTGACCGGTATCTTAAATAAATCACAGAAAATCTGATTGGTCAGCACGATTTTCCGGTGTTCATTCTCCAGCAACACGCCGGAATGCAGGTTCTGAATCAGCGACCGGTACTGCATTTCCGACAATAGTAATGAATCTGTCCGTTCCCGAATACTTGATTCCAGAGAGGCATTAAGGTGCTTCAGCTCTTCGTTTGTACGATAGAGCTCCAACGACTTTACCTCAAGTAGTTTTTCTGCCTGTTTCCGTGCGTTTATTTCCCGCTCAATCCGTCGCCTTAGCAGTTCTACCTCTTCTGTTATACTCATATTACGGTCGCCATTCTGGTATTAATACTATTTTCTTATCAAAAACCGTACTGATTTCCCCGTCGGTTCTAACAATTCGGTTTCCACACGAATCTGTTCCTGAAAATGCTCAGCCGTTGCCAGAATCAACCCGAGGGCTAAGCGGCTCATTCTGCGATCAGATTCATAAATCATCTCCAGCGTCGTCTCATCAATACGTGTTGTATGAAAACGGGGCAACTCTGCATCCGGATATAATTTCAGCACGTCCACGTGAATATTACCTTCCACACTTTCCAAAAGATGGAATGAATTCTCACTTGCTGTAATGAGTTGAGGGTAGTTTTTAAGGAAAACGCGGAAAAGATGTTTCCCGAATTCGGTCAGAACCTCATCGGCCGTGCTGTTTTTTTCCGCACAAAGGGATTGCAGCAACTGGTGCATTTCATGCGAAGAATATGTACCAATGGCCGTATAGGCACCATCATTCGGCACATTGCTCCGCTGAATGATCCGGTCTACAGAGGCATACCCGTATTTTGCCTCAACCATTTCCAGAAATTCTGTAAAAACAATACCTTTCATAGAATACTTCCCTTCGTTTAAATCAGGCTGCCTGTTTATGTACTGGTATTTAACCGGCAAAATATATGATATAAATGTACTTCAAGCAAATTTTATCAACATATATAAACCATTCGCTCCAAGTCATGTATAGAAATCCATTTTCTGGAATAGAATCGCCTTATGCCATAAAATTAATTTACTACTAGTCAGATACTTACATCTCATTAAATCTATTTGCATAGCTTTTGCGTATTAGCATAGTACATGTAGCCAACTATCTTTACTATAACGTCATTTTACTTACCATGGCCTTTGAATCATCAAATCCGTCTATCATTGGTCTCGCCAATAAGTCCTGGGAGATGAACGGTTTATACGCAGCAGGTCAATTACTGAACGGGCTCGCGCAGCATACTACCGTTTTATACGTAAATCCCCAGCCGGCGTATACCGATCTGATCAAAGCTACCATCGGGCTGACAAATGATGTTGATGTTACCCGCACTTTTTCGCGGACTTCCCATCTGGAAAAAATTGAACTGACGGAGACGGCTTCTGTTTACGTATTACATCCGCGGCCGGCCTTACCCATAAAATGGCTGGGCAGCGCTCACCCGTTCAACTGGACGATGCAGCTGAATGCCCGCCGGCTAATGGACGATGTCCGTGCCGCCATGCGTGCGTTAAAAATCGATCAGCCGATTTTGATTAATGTCGGACAGCCGGCACTAGGCCTTAACACAACGAAGGTACTGGATGAACTTTTCTCGGTCTATTTTCTGGATGGCAATGAGGCAGCGGCAGCACCGAGGTCAATGGCCGAAAAAGCCGAGAATATGTTTATTGCACAGGCTGACGCCCTGATCACGAACGAGGAGCATGTATTGGCCGGCAAAAAAGGAATAGCAAAGCATTCGTTTTTACTGCCCGACGGCGTTAACTTCGATTTCTTTAATCAGGCTGTTTCACTGCGCAGCATCCGGCAGACCATCCAGTTATCCTGGGCTGCCCGTTCGAAAACCAGTACCCGCCGCGTAGCAGGATACATAGGAACCGTAGACGACCGCATTGACCTTGATTTACTCTTATACAGCATTCACCATATGCCGAACACCGATTTCTGGTTTATCGGCGAAATTAAAAGCAAACGCATCGACGACGCCCTGTCCGGACTGTCGAACGTCTGGCTGGCCGGCGACCACCCGTCAACCGTTTTACCGGAAATCATGGCGCACATGGATGTTGCCCTGATCCCGTTCCACCGTAACGTACAAACCTCTCAGACAGCACTGGTCAATGAGTATATGGCTGCCGGTATGCCGGTCGTTGCCACTACATTCGGCAACATGACCGATTTCATTGACCAGATCCGTCTGGGTATTGATAAGCACATGTTTTTTGAACAACTGGACGAAGCCTTGTATGAGCCCTATTTTGCCATTGACGAAGGCATTGATCTGGCACGCCGGAACACATGGGAAAACCGCGCCGTTCAGTTTATGGGCATTATCAGCAAACTGTCTAACTATCATTCGTTTGCCGGTTTCAGTTCATTCACCAGCCTGGCACTTTAAATAAAGTCCGGCAACTGCTTTCATGTTTAGTTACTGGGAACAACAAACATTTTTACGCGGCATTGACATTGCCGTCATCGGCAGCGGGATTGTCGGTCTGTCGGCCGCCATCCATCTGAAAAGACAACAACCAACCGTAACTGTTGCTATTTTTGAACAGGGAATGCTACCAAGCGGCGCCAGCACCAAAAATGCCGGATTTGCCTGCTTCGGTAGCATTTCTGAATTATTGATGGACCTCGAATCCCACACCGAAGCCGACGTGATGGGGTTAGTCCTTAAACGCTGGCAGGGGCTGCAACGCCTGAAAGCCAACATCGGCACGGCAGGTATGCGTTTCGAGCCCGTCGGCGGGTATGAACTCTTCGACGATACAGCGCTCTACGCCCAATGCGCTGACCGGATTCCGTATTTCAATACGCTGCTTCATGATGAAATCGGCCCGGACACGTACCGGACTGCCGGCGCTGACATTCCGCGCTTCGGTTTTAAAGGCGTTAAGCACCTCATCTTTAACCAATACGAAGGCCATATTCATACGGGTACGATGATGGCGGCCTTGCTTGAGAAAGCACAGGCGCTCGGCATCAAACGTTTCAACGGTGCTCTGATAAAGGCCATCGAAACAACCAGTCAGGGGGTAGAACTGGTTACCGGTCAGGGACTGATCCATTGCCGGAAAGCGCTCGTGGCAACCAACGCTTTTGCGCGCCAGCTGCTGCCGGAGCTGGATGTAACGCCCGGCCGTGGCCAGGTACTCGTCACGAAACCGGTTCCGGGACTTACCATCAAAGGCACCTTTCATTACGAAAAAGGCTATGTCTATTTCCGTGACATCGACGGTCGTGTGTTGCTCGGCGGCGGCCGGAATCTGGATGTAGCCGGGGAAACCACTACCGAAGCGGGCTTGTCTGACATTATCCAGACGCGGTTGATTTCCTTGCTTAATGAGGTCATTCTGCCCGGCCGAACCTATGAAATTGACATGCGCTGGAGCGGTATTATGGGGTTTGGTAAACAGCAAACGCCCATTGTCCGGCAGGTAACGGAGCACGTGGTTTGTGCCGTCAAAATGCAGGGAATGGGCGTTGCACTGGGTAGTCTGACCGGTGAGGAAGCCGCTGAGCTATTGCTTCGACAGTGATTGCCAGACCTCAACCGGCCGGTCAGTTGACATGATATCGGCGCCGTTTTTCACAAACTGCCGGTAGACCTGATCGCCTTTAGCAACGGCCTGTTTGTCAAGATTGCCCAGCGTACCGAGAATACACGGAATCCCTTTCTGATGCAGGAACTGATACAGCTCAGCATCCGGCTCTTTTACACCAACGAACGCCACCATACGGTTATCGGGAATACCCAGATCGTGGTGCCGGTCGTATTCGGCGCGGTTCCGGATTGTGACAGAAATCATCAGCGACGGATCCAGTTTATGGACTTTAGCGGCGTCCTGTGCGTTGTAGGTAATCACGCAGGCGTAACCGGCAGCGCCCGTTTTGTGAATCATATCCACCACTTTATCGAACGACACATTCCGCTTTACATCGAGGGTGAACGTCACTTTATTTTTACCCCACCGCAGCACCTGTTCCAGCGTCGGAATTTTAAACGCAGTCAGGTTACCGGCATTATCTTCCAGCCGGTACTGCTGAATATCAGCGTAGGTCTTGTCAATCAGCTTACCCGTGCCGTTGGTTGTCCGGTCGAGCGTCTGGTCATGCATCATCACCAGCACACTGTCTTTGGTCAGGTCGATGTCGCATTCGATAATAACCGGCAGCCGTTTAGCCAGGTAATCAAAGGATTCGATGCAGTTTTCCGGGTATCCTTTAATGTCGCCGCCACCGCGGTGAGCAGAGATCATGCCGGTACGGACGGCTTTGGGCGCCCAGAAGTCTGCCAGGCTGGCCGGTGCCTTTGTGTATGTTTTCGGTGCACAGGCCGCCAACGAGACAGCCAGTATGCCGATGAGTGTTTTGGTAAGCGTCATGCCGCAAAGGTAGCGCAAAAACAATTTTCGCGAATCAATACGCCACCTTATCCCGTTGCCGGATGCTGTATTCATCCTTGGGAAACAGATCTGTATTGATCTCGGCCGGAAGGGTCGTTGGCCGGGGCAGCAGTTGTGTCACCGGCCGGTATTTGCCGATCAGCTTCCAGAGATCCACGTTTGCGGTCCCGTAATGCTGCTTACTGAACGTGCTCGTGGCGCGTTGCTCAATAGCAGCCCAGTCGAGCGGAATCGGTTCGTTGCTGCCGATCAACACCAGATGCTCTACGTACAGAACATACGGAAACACCTGCCGGAACGTGTTCAGAACCCGACCCGTCGGACACCACGTAACCGCCAGCCCTTTGGGTTTCAGCCGGGAACGCAGCAATTCAAAGTACTCCTTCGAGTAAATATTGCCCGAAAACGCCGATGAGGGCCGCAGTGCATCGGCTTCGATCACGTCGTACAGATCCGGCCGCTGCCGGAGGGCATACCGGCCGTCACGGAAAATCAGTTGCAGACGTTTGTCGGACAGCACATAGTCTACAGCACGGTCATTGGCAACGGCGGCGTATTCGGCCAGCAGCTGCGCCTGATTACTCACAATCTCAAAACAATCGATCCGGCGGGTTTCGGCCCGGCCACCGATCCCCTGCACCGTCCCGCCTGACCCCAGACCGATGACCGCCACCTTTTTCGGATTCGGGTGAATCATAACGGGCAGGCCACCCAGCAGGGTATGCACTTCGTCAATGTAAAACGGCAATCCGCTCTGCCCCAGCCCGTTCACAAATACAACGCCGCTGCGCTGATTGCTATCGAGCTTAATAACCGATACACCCGATTCGTTTTCATTGAACAAAATCTGCTTTTCAGACCGCACCCCGTTCATGAGCTGCCAGAAACGGTTGTTATCCGGAATGGTCAGGATAGCCAGCAGTTGCACAATCACCAGCACAATCATGGCAAGCGGATGGATATACTTCCGGTAGAACAGCACAAACCCGTAGACCAGACTCAGGCCTGCAATGAGCCGCAGCAGTTCAGCTGACCCGAACAGCGGAAACCCAACCCAGGTCACCCACCACGCGCCGACCGCCGACCCGACGATGTTGATAAACTGCAACCAGCCCACTTTACGCCCCACTTCTTCGTAGCGGTCCTGAATCAGTGACTGCGAAACGGCAAAGCTTAACCCCATCATGAACGTCGGAATGAACAGCAGAAACACCGGAATCAGGCCGTAGGTGAACAACATAAACCGCGCGTTCAGCACCGGCTCGCCGCTCAGGAAATAATCCCACAGAAACCGCAGGGCCGGTACGTTACTGACACTACCGATAAAGATCACGACCGACAGGCCGGTATAGCTGTACAGCATGATCTGTGCAATCAGAAACAGGCGTTCACGGCGGGCGGGCACCTGAAAGGCGCGGCCTTTCACCAGCCGTACCCCCACCCAGGTACCAATCGCCATGGAACCCAGGTAGATGGCCAGCAAAACCGAAAACGTCAGCGACACCGACTTAATCAGCGTTTCGAGAACCCGGAACCAGATCAGTTCCAGCGACAGGGCTGCCAGCCCGGACAGAAAGTAGTGGGTTGACCACAGGGTCAGCATGGGCGTAAAGGTCAGGCTGCCGGTTTCCGGATCCGAAGCGGTAGCCGCTCCGGTCTGGGGTTGCTGCCGGCCAAGCCCGAGCGCCCCGATGGCACAAATGCCGTTAAACGCCACGCCGACCCAGATGGATGAGGCGTAGCCCATCTGCCGCACGAGCACAAATCCGGTCACGAAGGCCCCGACCGCCGCCCCGAGCGTATTAACAAAGTACAGCAGACTGATGTAGCGGGCCTGTTCGGTGCCATCGGCAAACCGGAACGCTTTAGAAAGTGCCGGTAAGGAAAACCCCATCAGAAATGTCGGGACCAGCAATACCCCGAACACCACTGCGTAGAGCACAAGGGTATTATCCCCGAAATCGGGCGCCGACTGAAACAGGTAATCGTAGAGAATGGCTTTACTGAACGCGGCAAACAGCAAAATGCCGACTTCGGCACCGACAAAATAGCGCAGGTTTATGGCCGGCGTAGCGCGGTCGGCGAGCCGCCCGCCGACGAGGTACCCTAACCCGAGACCGGTCATAAAGGCCGAAACAATCAGGCTGATACTGACGGTATCCGAACCGGTATAAAAAACGAGCAGACGTTGCCAGATGACCTGATAAAGTAGGGCGGCAAAGCCGGAAAGAAAAAATAAGATAAACAGGATAAATACAGGCCGTTTGGCCGCCGGTAAAACATTGGTCATTTGGATAGATAAGCTATGTGGGAGTAGTGAATATTAATGGCATTATTTTGCCTGCACCGCTTTCATCAGTACGGTATTATCGGGGTCGAGCACAACCAGTACCGGCTTCTGCGCCAGCGGGATGGTGAACTCCTGCTGCCGCTTGTCGAGCACCACCCTGACTGAACGCGCCAGATCACGGTTAACGCCGTCCTGCAAACTAAATACCAGCGGTAAGGTAAACGTAGTGGCCGCGGTCTGTTGCTGCGTTACGCTAATCACCAGCGCTTTTCCGGCGGCGTCATACCGCCAGCGCCAGCTCAGGTCCGGATAGCCGGGTTGATAGAGCCACTGCCGGAAAAACGTATCCAGCGAGCGACCGGCCGTTTTTTCCATGATCTGCTGAAAGCCGGCGGTCCGGGCATTGCTGTCGCGGTAGCGGGCATAATACGCACGGATACCTTGCCAGAATACCTCATCGCCCACTTCATGGCGGAGCATGTGTAATACCCAGCCGCCTTTCTGGTACGAATTCGGATTCAGCAGACTGATCAGATCCGTGGCTGTTGAGTCCACAATTGTTCCGTTAGGGCGCAGGCCAGCAAACCGGAATACCTGCCCTTTGTTGGTATTCAGGATACGGTTGAGCGTGTCACGCCCGTAAGCATGTTCGAGATACAGAGCCGAAAAATAGGTGGCAAATCCTTCGCTGAGCCAGACGTGCGGCCAGTCTGCCTCCGACGCCGAGTTGCCAAACCACTGATGGGCAATTTCGTGGGCCAACAGCGCCTCCATGTTTATATCCTTGCGGCCGACAATCGCTTTTTCGTTGTAAAAAATACAGCTGGCATTCTCCATGCCGCCAAACATCGTCGTCGACTCTACATTGGCCAGTTTCTCATAGGCATACGGCCCGATTTTGTCGATGAAGAACTGCAACATGGCGCGGGCAGGTTTGTAGTCGATAAATCCCTTTGTGCTATCGCGCGGATACAGCCAGCTCTGCACCGGAATGCCGGCCACGTTTCCGACCTCTTCAACCGCAAACTGCGCCGCGCCGATCACCATGACTTTGGTCGGGATCGGCGTTCCTTCGTGCCAGTGGGTGAGTTTCTGCCCGTTCGGCATGACGTGCTCAGTAACCAGTTTGCCGTTGGCAATAACGCGGTAACGGGCCGGTGCGGTCACCATAAAATCGCAGGTGGCCTTATCCGACGGATGGTCAACGACCGGCAGCCAATGACGGGCATTATTCGGCCAGTTATCGCCGAAAAATGTCCGGTCGCCGAATTTATTCTTACTGATAATCAAGCCCTTCTCCGGCACACCTTCGTAGCGGATCAGTACTTCCTGCGGAATATTGGGCTGACCGGCCAGTGTCAGGAACACGCGGTTCTGCCGGTGGCTAAAGGCCACGTCTTTCCCATCGGCGGTCGATACTCCCGTAACCCGCATGCCGGTTGTGGTGGTCCCCGACGCCGGTCCGGCCAGGTCAAACCAGATGGGATTCGTCTGATCCGTCCGCCGGTTGAAGCGGATACGGGTTTCGCCCCTGATCTGATCGGAGGCATCTGACAGCGTCAGCGAAAAATGATAGAACAACACATCTATGTCCGGTTGCTGGTAGGCCGACTGTCCATAGCTTTGGCCCCAGACAGCCAGCAGCAAAACGAAAAGGTATCTGTTCATAATTAGTGCCTGTATGACCCGTTCGGTCAAATGTCAGTTGAATACCTGTAGTGACCCCTGTTTGGATCATTAAATTTTCGCTAAAATAGCACACAATCAATAACCTTTGCTACGGGTGCCGGTTACCCAACTAATGCAATACCCAACAAATTGACTATTGAATGTTTTGTTTCCGGTTAATGCGGGTAGGGCTGTACACTCAATCGCTCAATCACTAACTCACTCAATGAACATATGGAGAAGAAATTAGCCGGACAAACGGCTCTGGTTACAGGAGGCAGCTCGGGCATCGGCGCGGGCGTGGCGCTCGCACTCGGGCAGGCAGGCGCTAATGTGGTGGTAAATTATAGCTCAAGTCTGAAAGGCGCACAGGAAGTTGTCGCACAGATTGAAGCCGCCGGCAGTCAGGCAATCGCCATTCAGGCCGATGTCAGTAAGGAAGACGAGGTACAGGCCATGTTCTCTCAAGCCATTGAGCACTTTGGCACCATCGACATTCTGGTGAACAATGCCGGTTTGCAGAAGGACGCCAAATTTGATGAAATGACCCTGGATCAGTGGCAGACCGTGATCAACATCAACCTGACCGGTCAGTTTCTGTGCGCCCGCGAAGCCATCCGCGAGTTTCTGCGCCGCGGTCCACGTCCGGAGGTTTCGCTCGCTACCGGTAAAATCATCTGCATGAGTTCGGTGCACGAGGTGATTCCGTGGGCGGGCCATGTCAACTACGCGGCCTCAAAAGGCGGTGTAAAACTCCTGATGCAATCGCTGGCGCAGGAATACGGCGACCGCAAAATCCGTGTCAACAGCATTGCCCCCGGCGCGATCCAGACGCCGATCAATAAACCGGCGTGGGAAACGCCGCAGGCCCTGAACAGCCTGATGTCGCTCATCCCGTATAACCACATCGGCCAACCGGAAGACATCGGTAAGCTGGCCGTTTTTCTGGCTTCCGACGATTCGGATTATATTACCGGCACCAGTATCCTGATTGACGGGGGCATGACCGTTTTCGAAAGCTTCGCCACCGGCGGCTGAGCTGTTCAAACGCTTACACAATGACTAACTCAGCGGAATGGGCGCGGCTCCTGGAGAACGCCAAAAAATCAGTACCCCTCGAAAAATGGGGTTCCTACCTGTCTGACCGCCAATGGGCAACGGTCCGCGAAGATTACAGCGCCGACGGCAATGCCTGGGATTTCTTCCCGCACAACCACGCCCGTTCGCGCGTGTATCGCTGGGGCGAAGACGGGCTGGGGGGTATTTCGGATCATCACCAGCACATTTGCTTTGCGCTGGCGCT
Organism: uncultured Arsenicibacter sp.; assembly: GCF_945952095.1. GTDB lineage: Bacteria > Bacteroidota > Bacteroidia > Cytophagales > Spirosomataceae > Arsenicibacter. Next base: position 34,740 of record NZ_CAMFHL010000048.1, read on the forward strand.
CTGGAACGGCAAAGATCCGATCCTGAAAGAGCGGCTCTACGGGCTGACCAACTACGAAGGCAATCACGGTGAGGATGTTAAGGAACTGTATTACTACCTCGACAACACGCCGACGCATTCGTACATGAAGTTTCTGTACAAATACCCGCAGGCGGCATTTCCCTACGAACAGCTCCGGCAGGAAAATGCCCGCCGGACGCGTCAGGATCCGGAATTTGAACTGCTGGACACCGGCGTTTTTTCCGAAAACCGGTATTTCGACGTGGTTGTGGAGTATGCGAAGGTACATTCGGAGGACATCTGTATCCGGATTTCGGTCACGAACCGGGGTCCCGAAACCGCCCCGATTCATGTGCTGCCGACGCTCTGGTGCCGCAACCGCTGGGCCTTCGAGACGGACTATCCGAAGCCGGTCATTACCCGTCAGCCCGAAACCGGCACGGCCGGATCAGTAGTGCTGATGCATGCGAAAGCCGGTCAGTACCGGCTCTACTATCAGCCAACCGAGACGGCATTCATGACCGAAAACGAGTCGAATACCTTACGGCTCTACGGCATTCCGAACCGGTCGCCGTTCGTGAAAGATGCTTTTCATGATGCCCTGACCGGGCAGAACAGCTACCTCCCTGATGCCTTGCAGCAACAGCAAACCGGGACCAAGTTTGCACCGGTCTACCCGCTGAATGTGGCGGGCGGGACCACGGTTACCCTGTCGCTCCGGCTTTGTAAGGAATCACTTTCCAGTCCGTTTGATGCCGCTTTCAGCGAGGCTTTTTCGTTACGGAAGCAGGAGGCCGACGCCTTTTATGATCGCATGGCTCCCGTTAACGCACCCGAAGACCTGAAAAACATCCAGCGGCAGGCCCTCGCCGGGTTGCTGTGGAGCCGCCAGTATTACCACTATGACATACCCCGCTGGCTGATGGGCGATCTTGGCTTTCCGAAGCCCCCGTCCGAACGCATTCTGGGTCGTAATCACCATTGGACGCACCTCAACAACGAAGATGTGCTGCTGATGCCCGACAAATGGGAATACCCGTGGTACGCCGCCTGGGATCTGGCGTTTCACTGCGTGCCGATGGCGATGATCGACCCGTTGTTTGCCAAAAACCAGCTGATTCTGATGATGCGGGAGTGGTACATGAGTCCGGCGGGACAGATTCCGGCCTACGAATGGAATTTCTCAGATGTCAATCCGCCCGTACATGCCTGGGCGGCCCTGTCCGTTTACCGCATCGAACGCACCATCCACGGCCACGCCGATGTTGACTTCCTGAAACGCATCTTTCAAAAACTGCTCATCAACTTTACGTGGTGGGCCAACCGCCACGACGAAGAAGAGAACAACGTTTTTTCGGGTGGTTTCCTTGGCCTCGACAACATCGGGGTCATCGACCGCAGCCACCTGCCGCCGGGCACCCTGCTCGAACAGGCCGATGCCACAGCCTGGATGGCGCTTTATGCGTTGAATATGATGGACATCGCCCTCGAAATCACGGTTTACGACCCGACGTTTGAGGATGTTGCCACGAAGTTCTACGAGCATTTTATCCTGATTGCCGAATCGCTGAATCAGGAACTGTGGGACGAAGAAGACGGCTTTTACTACGACGTACTCTATCCGGCCCACGGCGACGCTACCCGCCTGAAAGTGCGGTCGGTGGTGGGGCTAACGGTGCTTTTTGCCGTTTCGGTCATCAAGCGCAGCAAGTGTGGTCCCCTATCTGATTTCCTGAAACGGATGGATTATTTTCACAAATACCACCAACGCCTCGGCAAGCCCCTGCCCAACGAACAAACCTCCGACGAAGGCGATATTATCCTGTCGCTGGTTTCGAAGGAACGACTGGTAAAACTGCTGCAAATCCTGCTCGATGAAACCGAGTTTTTGTCGGCGGGCGGTATCCGGGCCCTGTCCAAATACCACGAGCAGCATCCTTATGCGATTCAGCTAGACGGGCAGGTCTACAGTGTCCGCTACAATCCGGGCGATTCTGATTCGTCGATGTTCGGCGGCAACTCAAACTGGCGCGGACCGGTCTGGATGCCGATCAACTACCTGTTTATCAAATCCCTGAAAAAATACCATCAGTTCTACGGCGACTCGCTCAAAGTGGAATTCCCGACTCGGTCCGGCAACTTCCTTACCCTCGAACAGGTCTCCAATGAGCTTGCGAAACGGGTGGTGCACATCTTTTCACAGTCGTCACTGGGGCAGCGGCTTGTCCACGGCCCGTATGCTGATTTTTACCAGAGACCTGAAAATAAGGACCTGCTTTTGTTCTACGAATACTTCCACGGCGATACGGCTCATGGCATCGGCGCCTCCCACCAAACCGGCTGGACTGCCGTCGTCGCCGAGCTGATTAATGACGATGCGTGGGAATGGGAGTGAATAATGGATAATTAAAAAAATGGCCGGAAAATCATTACACATTTTACATTATTCATTAAAAACAAAGTAGGGGTAAGCACGCTTGCGGCTGTCATGGGGTGGCAAACAACAACATCACCTCATGAACGCACAGCGTAGTTTCCTCTTTTTTGCCCTCCTCTTCTGCTCAAATGTTGTCTACGGACAAGCCCGGTTTACCCAGACAATCAGGGGTACGGTCGTCGATCAAAGCCTACAGACGCCGGTTCCGGGGGCAACCGTGGCACTCGTCAGCCTCTCCCCGATCAAAGGTACACTGACCGAATCTGACGGCACCTTCCGGCTAACCCAGGTACCCGTTGGCCGTCACACGCTGAAAATTTCGTTTGTCGGTTATAAAGACGCTGTCCTGACCAGTGTAGTGGTGGATGCCGGTAAAGAGCTGGTTCTGACCATCAATCTGGAAGAAGCCATCAACCAGCTGACGGAGGTAACCGTAAAGCCAACCCTCGAAAAAGACAAGCCGCTGAATGAAATGGCTACGGTATCGGCCCGTACCTTTTCGGTCGAAGAAACCCAGCGGTTTGCAGCTGCCGTGAATGACCCCGCCCGCATGGCCACTGCCTACGCCGGCGTGGTCGGGGCCGACGACGGCAATAACCTGATTGTTATTCGCGGGAATGCCCCCAACGGCCTGCTCTGGCGGATGGAAGGCGTCGAGATTCCGAACCCGAACCACTTTGCCAACATCGGGTCGGCCGCCGGCGGGGTGTCGATCCTGAGCGCCCAGCTACTCGCCAACTCCGATTTCATGACCAGCGCTTTTCCCGCCGAATACGGCAACGCGCTCTCCGGTGTGTTTGACCTCAAGCTTCGCCGGGGCAATAACCAGAAGCGCGAAAGCACGGTGCAGGCTGGTGTACTGGGTATTGATGTTTCATCGGAAGGGCCGTTTTCGAAGCACTACAAGGGGTCTTACTTGTTCAACTACCGGTATTCAACGCTGGGTATCCTGTCGATGGTCGGGGTTAACGTGACGTCGGGCGTTACCACCTTTCAGGACCTGTCGTTTAACATGTATCTGCCTACCCGCAAGGCAGGAACCTTTACGTTGTTTGGTTTCGGCGGACTAAGCAGTCAGCATATCGAAGCGAACCGAGACTCGACGACATGGACAAGTGAATTTGACCGCCTCAGCGAGACGTACTATGCCAACACGGGGGCTGTCGGAGCCACCCATTCACTGAATATCGGCCGGAAAGCATTTCTGAAAACGGTTGTGCTGGCATCAGGCTACAGCAACGGACTCAAAGGTATGTACCTGACCGATGAGCTGAAACCGCAACGCCGCGAAGACGACAGCTATACCGTGCAGCGCCGGACCATTTCCAGCGTGCTGACCTACAAACTCAACGCCAAAAACACCTTCCGGACAGGTTTGATTGGTGCACAAATCCGGTACGACCTGCTGAATAATGCGTGGATTGATACCCTGCAACAAATCCGGACAATGGTTTCGATTAATAACCAGACGGCTTATACTCTGCAAGCCTACGGACAGTGGAACTACCGTTTGTCGGAGCAGGTAACGCTGAATGCGGGGTTGCATTACCTCGGCTTTCTGCTCAACAGCACCCATTCGGTGGAACCGCGCGCGTCGGTCCGGTGGGCGTTTTTGCCGAAACATACGCTTAGCCTCGGGTATGGCCTGCACAGTCAATTGCAGAACCCAGCCCTGTATTTTATCAAACTTCCGGCCGCCGACGGCAGCCTGAATGCTCCCAACCGGCACCTGGGCCTCAGCAAATCACACCATACGGTGCTGGCCTACGACTACTCCATCAACGACCATCTGCGGCTGAAGGCCGAAGCCTACTATCAGGCGCTGTTTAACCTGCCGGTCAGCGCCGGGACACGCGACGCCTTTTCGGCCGTTAATCAGATGTATGGTTTTTCGGCGCGACCGCTCGCCAATACCGGTAAGGGCCGCAATTACGGCGCGGAGCTGACCCTGGAGCAGTTCCTGCATCATAACCTGTATTTCCTGTGGTCAGCGTCGCTCTACCGCTCCGAATACCAGGGCTCAGACCAAATCTGGCGCAGTACCCGTTACGACGGCAACTACGCGACTAACCTCCTGGCGGGCAAAGAGTTTATCATGGGCGAAACAGGTGTTTTCAAAAACAGTGTGCTGGGTCTGAACGTCAAACTGACGTATTTCGGCGGTTACCGCGACACGCCCATCAACCTCGCCGAATCGCAGCGGCAGCAGCAGACGGTTTACGTGGATGCGTTGACGAATACGCTGAAAATCCCCGACTATTTCCGGACGGACATCCGGCTGAGCTGGAAGAAAAACAAGCAGCATTCGACCCGCACGTTGTCGCTGGACATTCAGAACGTAACGAACCGGCAAAACGTCTTCGGGCAGTATTTCGAACCCCGCTCCGGCACCACCAAAACCTACTACATGACCGGCCTGCTGCCCATACTGAGCTACCGGATTGTGTTTTAACAATCGTTCCAGCCGTATAAAAACGCCGGAGCTCTTTTATAAGTCCGGCGTTTTTTGTTGGTTTGGAAAAAGGGATATTTACATAGTACCATGACCGATCAAAGTAAAGCGTTTCTTTATACTTACCTGAACAATGCCTCACCGACCGGCTTTGAGGCCCCGGGGCAGCAAATCTGGCTTGACTATCTGAAGCCATACATTGACGAGTACATTGTTGACGTATACGGTACGGCCGTCGGGGTGATTAACCCGGGACAACCGTATAAAGTGGTGATCGAAGCCCACTCGGATGAGATTTCGTGGTTCGTGAACTACATCGACGATAACGGCTATATTTACGTCCGCCGCAACGGCGGGTCGGATGCCGTCATTGCGCCGTCGATGCGGGTAAACCTGCACACGAAAAAGGGTGTTGTTACGGGTGTTTTCGGCTGGCCGGCCATCCACGTCCGCGACCTCGGTAAGGACACCGCTCCGAAAGTAACTGACCTGTTCATCGACGTGGGCGCCGCCAACAAGCAGGAAGTGGCCGAAATGGGCATTCATGTCGGAACCGTCTGTACGTTTGTCGACGGCCTGTTCGAGCTGAACGACCGGTACTACGTGGGTCGTGCCCTCGACAACCGCATGGGTGGTTTCATGATTGCCGAGGTAGCCCGCATGCTGAAAGAAAATAACGTTACGCTGCCGTTTACGCTCTATATCGTCAATGCTGTACAGGAAGAAATCGGGCTGCGGGGTGCCGAGATGATCGCGCGCCGCCTGCCCCCCGCCCTTGCGATCTGTACCGATGTGACGCACGACACCCAGTCACCGCGCTACGACAAAAAAGAGCAGGGCGACCTCAAAGCGGGCGGCGGTCCGGTGCTTTGCTACGGTCCGGCGGTGCAGAACAATGTACTGGACTTCATCATCGACGTAGCCGATAAAAACAGCATTACCTTCCAGCGGCAGGCCGTCAGCCGGTCGACCGGTACGGATACCTGTCTCTTATACACATCTCCGAGCCCACGAGACAAGAGGCAATCTCG
>NZ_CAMFHL010000049.1 GCF_945952095.1 uncultured Arsenicibacter sp.
GTCTCGTGGGCTCGGAGATGTGTATAAGAGACAGGTAATGCCTTCTGGGCTTCCCTCAACTCCTCCTGCTGTTTGTATAAACGGTGCAGGGTCTTCACTTTCAGCACCAGAATATCCGGATCAACCGGTTTCGTGAGGTAATCGATACCGCCTGAGCTGTAGCCTTTGGTAATAAATTTTTTCTCCGTATTTACCGCCGACAGAAAGATAATGGACGTATCCCGCGCCTTACTGAAGCCCGCAATAGCATTGGCTACCTCAAAGCCGTCCATACCCGGCATCTGAACGTCTAAAATGATAACAGAATAGTTATTCTTAAGTACCTTTTTTAAAGCTTCTTCACCGGATTCCGCACTGTCGACCGGAAACTGATGCAGTTCAAGAATCTTTTTAAGGGGAAGAATATTTTCTGGCCTATCATCAACAATGAGAATCATATTCCAGGAAACTCGTTTTATACTTTAACGTGAGTAAATATGTACGTTTTACACGTAACTACACCGAAGTTAATTGAATTATCTTTCATCTGCGTATTTTTTTAGCGAATACCGGATACGGAAACCGTTTCTGCTCTTTCCGTTAACACAAAATACGTTTTTTGACTACTTTCCGATTTACTGTTTAATTATCCGTTTTCCATTTCTTAACCTGTAACTTGCAGGCATACAAAACTAAACCGCATAATCAGCATGAAACGATTCTTTATCCTGCCGCTTACCGTTATGGCACTCCGTACGATTGCCCAGACACCGGTTCCGCCGGCCGCTATTCAGATTAAACTGGCCACCCTTGCTGCGCCGGCCGATAAGCGCGACGGCGCAACGGTCATGGGCTACAACACTACTAATCAGCTTATTGAACTCCGGAAAGGCACAAACGAAATGATTTGTCTGGCCGATGATCCGGCGCAGAAAGGCTTCAGCGTATCGTGTTATCACCGCGATCTGGAGCCGTTTATGAAACGGGGCAGGGAACTGAAACAGGAAGGCAAAAAGCCGGATGAGATTCTGAAAATCCGGGAGTCTGAAGTGAAAAGCGGTAAGTGGGCGATGCCGAAGCACCCGTCTTCATTGTTCGTTTATACCGCAAAAGAGGAAAATGTGGACCTGACCACCGGTGAGGTAAAAGACGGGTACCAGCGGGGTGTGGTTTATATCCCTTATGCCACGGCCGAAAGCACCGGCCTGCCGACCTCGCCGGCGGCTCCGGGCATGCCCTGGATCATGGACCCCGGCACACACCGCGCACATATTATGGTGAATCCACCGGCCCAGCAGGGTAAATAAACATAAAAAGGGGCTGCGTTCAGAAACACCAGCCCCTTTTTATGGTAATCCTTTGTTTTCTATTGCTTTTTAATGTCGCCCCGGATTTCGCCGTTCGGGTAGGCCGCCGTATGGAAGTTAACGTAATACTGCCCGTTCAGGATGCTGTCCCGCTGCGTACGGCGCAGCGACGTGGTGCCGCTGATCGGTGACGTCAGGCTGGCAAACGGAATGACCGGCGCGCCGGTGCCGTTTGTGCTGTCGATCCGGTGAATATGTCCCGCCGTCGGAGTGATACCCTGATACGTCACAGTATAGCTCATAACGTTCGTCGTTGTATCGATCATACCGGTCATGGTACCGGTAGCGGTTGAGGTTGTCGACGTTGGTTTTTCCTGTAAGCCGTTAATATCTGCTTTTATGTTAACGACATTGTTTGTCGGTGTGGGGTTATTGTTGTTATCGTCGTCGTTGTTACAGGCTGCAAAAACTGTCATCACTGCCAAAAAGGCCGCCCCTCCAATCCATTTCGAGTTCATTCGCTGTTGAGTTTTATGGTTGTATACTAGCATAAGACTATATCCCATCGGATTAATCTGCTTGTCACTATTACAATGACATTTAACCCAACATTATTGTCAGTCGTTTTTCAAATTGAGCCAACGGCCCCGTTACGGCTTTCTGAAATTCCGGTAAAACCATCCGGAAAGCCCCTGAATCTATACTGATTACCAATTATTTCAGTATTTGTAATCAGTATAAAGTCCGTATTGCCAAAAATGCCTTAATTTTGGGCCGGAAAACCAATCTGCGTTAATCAATCTTTGGTTCAGCGTTCCGGGTTCTGTGTGCTGTGTTTCAGGTTTACGCTGATCACAGCAGCTCAGTATTCAGTAACTCAGAACAAAATGTAGGCGCAACTTTAGACCCAGTTAATTATTTGCTATGGCATTTGATTTTGACATGATTCAACGCGTTTACGCTGGTTTGGGCGAACGCGTCGAAGCTGCCCGCAAGGTAGTAGGCCGTCCTCTGACATTGTCGGAGAAAATTTTATACGCTCACCTGTCAGCCGGTACTCCGACTCAAGCTAATGAGCGCGGAAAATCATACGTTGATTTTGCCCCTGACCGTGTTGCGATGCAGGATGCAACAGCCCAGATGGCGCTGTTACAGTTCATGCAGGCTGGCCGGTCAAAAGTAGCCGTACCGTCAACTGTACACTGTGACCACCTGATTCAGGCTAAAGTTGGTGCTGTAGAGGATTTGGCCATTGCCAACGATAAAAACAAAGAAGTATATGACTTCCTGGCGTCGGTGTCGAACAAATACGGCATCGGTTTCTGGAAGCCGGGTGCCGGTATCATCCACCAGGTAGTGATTGAAAACTACGCTTTCCCGGGCGGTATGATGATCGGTACGGATTCGCACACGCCAAACGCGGGTGGTCTGGGTATGATCGCTATCGGTGTCGGTGGTGCAGATGCCTGCGACGTGATGGCCGGTCTGCCATGGGAGCTTAAAATGCCTAAACTGATCGGTGTTAAACTGACCGGTAAACTGAGCGGCTGGGCTTCTGCCAAAGACGTAATCCTGCAGGTTGCCGGTATCCTGACGGTAAAAGGCGGTACGGGCTGTATCGTTGAATACTTCGGCGAAGGTGCAGAAAGCCTGTCAGCTACCGGAAAAGGCACTATCTGTAACATGGGTGCTGAAATCGGGGCGACAACATCGATCTTTGCATACGACGAGAAAATGGCCGACTACCTGCGGTCAACCAACCGTGCGGACATCGCCGACGCAGCCGACGTGGTTGCTGCCGACCTTCGCTCCGACGATGAAGTATACGCTGATCCGGCGTCTTACTTCGACCAGCTGATCGAAATCAACCTGTCTGAACTGGAACCGCACGTAAACGGTCCGTTCACACCGGATCTGGCATGGCCGCTGTCTAACTTCGCCAAAGCGGTTAAAGAAAACGGCTGGCCGGAGAAACTGGACGTTGGTCTGATCGGCTCATGTACGAACTCATCGTACGAAGACATGACCCGTTCGGCGTCTATCGCTGAGCAGGCAACGAAGAAAAAACTGAAAGTGAAAGCTGAGTTCACGGTAACGCCGGGTTCTGAGCTGGTACGCTACACCGCCGAGCGCGACGGTCTGCTGGATACATTCGGCCAGATGGGTGGTGTGGTACTGGCAAATGCCTGCGGACCATGTATCGGTCAGTGGGCGCGTCACATGGACGACCCGAGCCGCCAGAACTCAATCATTACCTCATTCAACCGGAACTTCGCGAAGCGTAACGACGGTTTCGCCAGCACCCACGCGTTTGTGGCGTCGCCGGAGATTGTTACGGCGCTGGCCATTGCCGGTAGCCTGACATTCAACCCGATGACCGACAAGCTGGTTAACGAAGACGGTGAAGAAGTAATGCTCGACGAGCCGCAGGGCCTGCAGCAGCCGGTAAAAGGCTATGCCGTTGAAGATGCCGGTTACCAGGCACCAGCCGCTGATGGTTCAGGTGTTAACGTACTCGTCAGCCCGACGTCAGACCGTCTGCAGTTGCTGGAGTCATTCCCGGCATGGGAAGGCACCGACCTGTCGGGTCTGAAACTGCTGATCAAGGCAAAAGGCAAGTGTACGACTGACCACATTTCGATGGCCGGTCCATGGCTGAAATTCCGTGGTCACCTAGACAACATCTCAAACAACATGCTGATCGGTGCGGTGAACTATTTCAACGACCAGACCAACAGCGTGAAAAACCAGCTGACAGGCGAGTATGGCGAAGTACCGGCCACTCAGCGGGCCTACAAAGCTGCCGGCATCGGTACGGTAGTTGTCGGTGACGAAAACTACGGTGAAGGTTCATCACGCGAGCACGCGGCGATGGAGCCACGTCACCTGGGTGTCCGTGCGATCCTGGTTCGTTCATTCGCACGTATTCACGAAACAAACCTGAAGAAACAGGGTATGCTGGGCCTGACCTTCGCTAACCCGGCCGACTACGACAAGGTACAGGAAGACGATTCGATCGACATCCTGGGTCTGACGACGTTTGCCCCTGGTCAGCCACTGACCGTCCGGCTGACGCACACCGACGGATCGGTTGACGAGTTCCCGGTAAATCATACTTACAACGAAGGTCAGATTGAGTGGTTCAAAGCCGGTGCGGCCCTGAACCTGATCAAGATGAAGCAGGCGTAAGCACGTTATAGACTTATAGACGTTTGACTCCTACGGAGTCTGTTACAGGGCTGATGATCGGAATCATCAGCCCTTTTTATAGACGTTTGACTCCTACGGAGTCTGTTTTATAAAGATCCCGTAGGGATCAAACGTCTATAGCCTGTGACGTTGGTAAGGTATTACGTCTCCATCCATAAAGATCGGATTATGGCAAATACCTTTTCACAGATGTACATCCAAATCGTTTTTGCCGTCAAAGGCAGGCAATCCCTGATTCAATCCAGTTGGGAAGAACACCTCTATCGGGTTATTACAGGCGTCATTCAGCAAAAAGGGCAGAAACTGATCGTCATAAATGGTGTTGCCGATCATATTCATATCCTCATAGGCATGAAGCCTTCCTGCTGTTTATCCGACCTGGTCCGCGAAGTCAAAAAAGCGTCAAACGACCTCATTAATCAGGAACGATACACCCATCAGCCTTTTGCCTGGCAGGAAGGCTTCGGCTGCTTTTCATACCATCAATCAATGCTACACACCGTAATCCGTTACATCGAACGGCAAAAAGAACACCATCAACAAAGCACGTTTCAAACGGAATACACAACCCTGCTAAACCGGTTCGATATCCCGTTTGAAGACAAATACCTTTTTGACTGGATTGACTGACTGGCAAAATTGTCCCATCACAACTTCGGCGTCCCCGGCTTTACCGGTGCTTCGTAGGTTTTTACCCCCTGAACATTCAGTTTGCGGGCGTAGGTTTTGTCCCCGCAAACGATATGCAGGAGATTATGGTCGGGGCCGCCGAAATAGAGCTGCTGCGGTTGACCGGCAGGTAGCGGCAGAATGGCATTGACACGACCGACCTGGTCCAGCACCTGTATGCCCAGGCTCGTAGCCACATACACCCGACCGTCTTTATCACATGCCAGGGAAGTAGCCCCTGCGCTTTCGGCCGTATCCGGTACATGCAGCCAGCCATACTGCTGCCTGTTCGTCAGCCGGCCGTCGGGCAAAATCGTGTAGAGCCAGATCCAGTGCGTTGTCGGTTCCAGCACGTAAAGCTGTGTCTGATCCGGTGTCAGGGCGAGGCCGGAAGCACTGCGCAGCCCCGTGTCAACCTGCTGAACGCGTTTGTTACGTACCAGATAAATACCGGCACCCGACGGCCCGGTAACCGTCATGTAGAGGTCGCCGCTATGGGCCGCCACCAGATCATTACCCCGAAGACCCTTTACCAGTACCTGCGCTTTCCCGCTCCGGTCATACGAAATTACTTCCTGTGTAGAGGGTGAAAGCAGATACTGTTGCTGATCAGGACCCGGCACCAGCTTGCCGGTACGCTTGCTGCGGGTTACCGGTTGCACTGATGGTGAAACGGGTTGCCAGCCTTCACCAGGTAGCAGGATGTCGCTCAGAAACTGATTTTTTGTCTTGCCGGTAGTAACCGGTGCCGGCCAGTCCTTCCAGAGCCAGCGCATGGCTTCCGGAAAAACCGCTGTGCCGTGTTTCCCGTTATGCCCGCCTTCGCCCCAGACGTGCTGAACCGCATAACCGGAAAACGTTAGCGCGCGCTCCATGGCTTCATTGGCTTTCCACCAGTCACCGGCGTAGATATTCAGGTCACTGGCCCCGTCCTGCAAAAAGACACGGATGGGTTTAGGCTCTGTTTTCCGCACCAGGGTGCTGTACCGGTCGCCCCCCCGAAGGCCAACATAGGTCCCGATAGCGCTGAAGACCCGCGAAAACGCATCCGGCCGCTCCCAGGCAGCGGTAAAGGCACAGACTGCCCCGCTACTCGACCCGCCGATGGCCCGGTCATTGCCGGATGTCGAGAGCCTGATAGCCCGGCCATCACTGGTCTTTTGCTTTTCGACCTCCGGTAACAACTCGTTAAGGATAAAGCGGGCATAGGCGTCCCCGAGGCCGTCGTATTCGAAACTCCGGTTGTAGCGATCAAGTGCTTTATCGGGGTTGGCCGCCCGCACACGCCCGGGCGTAACAAAGACCCCGATGGTCACCGGCATTTTGCCCTGATGGATCAGGTTATCAAATACCGTCGGGGCTTTCCACTGAATCCCATCCTGATTGACATAAACACAGGCGGGTTTGTCGGGCGAGTACTGCGCCGGCACATAAACCCAGTACTCCCGCCAGGTACCGGGGTAAACGGCAGACTTGTCAAACGTGAATTTCAGCACCTCCCCTTTCGGAACACCCGCCTGTTCGACCGAAGCCGGATCATCGGGATAGGTTTCGGCCGGTGTCTGGGCCAGTACGGACGTGACCGCACACCACAATGCGAGCAATAAACGTGTTTTCATTCGTCTGCCTTTGAGGACATTATTTTACCCAAAAGACAGACGAATCCCTGCACCTACTTCCGGTCGTCGTTATTCACTTTTTTCTTTGACCGCTCAGGGGCGGCGCTCATCTTACCGAACCGCCAGTTTACTGATAACCGGATATTCCGGATCACATTGTAGTTTGAGCCGTCGGTCAGGAAGGTGGTGGTCCGGAGCAGGGTAACGATGGTGTTGTACTTCCGGAACGGGTTTTCAAAATTGGCCGTCAGCGTCAGGTTCTGCTTTTTAAACTCTTTACGGCCCGAGAAACCGTAGTAGTAGAAACCCGATGACTGTCCCTGTAACTGCACCCGGCGCGAATTGTAGGAACCGTTTGCCTGTAAGCTGAAGTTGGCCGGCAGTTGCAGCGAGGTGTTCATATTTCCCTGATAACTCCAGTTCCGGTTGCTGGTCTGCAAGGCCGGGCTGTTCAGCAGGTTGTAGTTTATGGTAACCGACCCGCTGATGTTCCAGGCTTTCACCGGCTTCACCGACGTGAACCAGTTCATACCGTATGTAGCATTGCGGGCGATGTTGCGGTAGGTGCTGTTCGAAATCCCGGAAGCATCCACCGTTGTAATACGCTCAATGGCATTGTTGGTCTGCCGCCCGAAAACCATGACGTTGATCGTTGTGCCGCTGTTGCTGAAGGTGCTGTACGACAATTCAACCGAGTGCGCCAGCTCCGGCGACAGATACGGGTTGCCCTGCTGGATATTTTTCGGGTCCGAATAATTCACGTACGGGTTCAGGAACATAATCGACGGCCGCTGAATCCGCTGGCTGTAGTTGGCCCGGAAGCGGCGGTTATCGTCGAGGCGTTTCGATACCGTAATGTTCGGCAGGATGTTCTGGTAACGGTCAGTGAACCGCGTTTTGGTCGAAATAAAGTTGGCGTCGATGGCCGTCAGCTCAAAGCGGCCGCCAATATTAAAACCCCATTTGGTTTCGGTCCGCATCCGGAACGACGCATACGACGACCAGACCATCTGCTCATAGTCAAAGGTGTTGGCCCGCCGCGGATCTTCCTGAAAATTAAGTGATCCGTCGGTAGCGTTTTCGAGCTTGTAAAAACTGTTCACATCCCGCACAAGCAGCTTACTACCTACTTCCAGTAGCCGGCGTTTGACCGTCGAAAACGGATAGGCATAGTCAGTCTGTAAGGTCAGTTCACTCTGGCTGTTGGTATTTTCGTTGCGTTCACGATAGTCAATCACCTCGCTTTCGGGCAGCGGGTATTGATTCAGCGCATAGCCACTCTGGCCGTTGTTCCGGTTATACTGCGCCAGAAACGTAAACTCCTGTTCCGAACTACGCCGCGAGGTACGGTTATAGTTAAAGTTCAGGTCCATATTCCGGTTCTGGTTCTGGCTGTTGTTATACCGCCGGAATTCCCGCAGCGTATCCAGGCTTTGCCGCGTATCCCGCACCGACCGCGTTGTCCGGGAATCGCCGCCGAAGTTGGCATCGATCCCGATCCGGTTCAACGTATCCAGATCATAATCAACGCTGAACGACCCGAACTGCGACTGACCCCGGTTGCGGTAATTACTCTGCTGCTCGATTTTGCTGAATACCTGTCCGTTACGCAGGTTTTGCCGCACCGTCTGTGACCCGCCGAAGTAATTGCTCCAGTTGGTCCCGCCGTAACCGGTCACGCTCAGCTTGCCCCGTTTATAGTTAATATTGCCGCCCAGGTTATTCCGGCGGCTGCCTGCCGAGGCATTGAGCCCGCCGGTCAGGCCCTGTAACTGATTTTTCGTAATGATGTTGATAACCCCTGCCGTCCCTTCCGCATCGTATTTTGCCGACGGAGCCGTAATTACTTCCACCGACTTAATCAGCTCGGCCGGAATCATCTGGAGGGCCTCGCTGATACTACGCGCCATAATACTCGACGGCTTGTTGTTAATCAGTACCTTAATGCTGCTGCTGCCTTTCAACTGCACATTCCCGTCAGGGTCAATGGTCAGTAAGGGGACTTTTTTCAGTACGTCTACCGCTGTACCACCGGCATTGGTCAGGTCCTTATCGGCGTTGTAAACGAGCCGGTCATCCTTATCCTCGATCAGCGGTTTTTCACCGGTTACAACCACTTCATTCAGCATGCGGGTATCAGCCTGCATCTGAACGGTACCCAACGCAATATCAGCACCCTTAACGACAATATTATTGATCGTTTTGTTCTCGTAGCCCATAAAACTGACGGTCACCCGGTAGGTGCCGGCCGCCACATTATTGATCGAAAACCGGCCCCGTTCATCCGTCGTTGTTCCGCCGATTGGTTTGTCGGTAAGGGGGTTAATGAGCGCCACCGTTGCAAACTCTACCGGTTTGTTGGCTGTTCCGTCCATAATCGTCCCCGAAATCTTCATCCCTTTTTGCTGCCCCGCCCTCGACTCGTTTACGGCTTGCGCAGGAACCGCCGCCGGCGCCCCGGGCGAGGGTGTATTCTGCGCCTGCGTATACAGACTTATCCCAAGAAAAAATAACGGTATAGTTTGCTTCATACTATAATTTACAGGCCCGCAAGCCATTCAGGTTGTATACTTTATTTGCTGATGTATATAAAAGACCAAATATATAAAATATACCGTATCTGAACCAGAAAAGGCTATTCTGTAACCCGTATTGGTCAAGACGCTACACAAAACAGGCCAATATGTATAGTCTCCTTATTAATCACCTGGGATTCAGCGGTAAAAACAGCGGGAAGAAATCAGGTCGTACCGTTTACGCAGACGGGCAAACACGCAGACCGGAATCAGTCAGCGGCATGGTTACGGAATAAATGTTCGAGGGTAGGTTCCGTAAACCGGGCTTTTTTAAACAACGCACTCTTCAGTTGCCGCAAATAGTCTGCCTTCGGAATCTCAATGGCTCCATAGCGCCGGACGTTGTCATTAATAAACTGGGTATCAAGCAAATCGAACCGCTGCTGGCGCAGAATCATGATGAGATAATGGAATGCAACCTTGGAGGCATTATCGGCTAAATGGAACATGGACTCCCCGAAAAAAACTGATCCGAGCGCAACGCCATATAACCCGCCGACTAAACGGCCATCTATATACGTCTCCACACTGTGGGCTAATCCCATCTGGTGCAAGGTCGTATACGCATCAATGATCTCTTCCGAAATCCAGGTACTGTCATCGTCAGAACGTGGCAGCGAACAGTAGCGCATCACCTGCTCAAAGTTACCGTTGACCCGTACATCAAATGTTTTTTTGTTCAGGACCGGACGTAACGAACGGGCAGGCTTGTACGTCTCAAGCGGAATGATAGCCCGCGGGTCCGGCGAATACCAATATAAGGTACCATCAGAATCGGCCATTGGAAATATGCCATTCATGTACCCATAAATCAGATCATCGGCGGTTAGTTTTGTCATGAAAAGTGGAAGCAATTACTTACAATAACAAATGTATAGAAAAAACACTGGAATGATTCCATCGGTTCCGGACTTAATATTTTCATAACGGCGGAACTATCCTAAAAAAATACCGTTATTTCATTGCACAACCCGGACAATATCATTAACATTGTCCGCGTTTTTGACACAGCTCTTACGCTACAGACGCGATCAGTACAGTACATGGAACAGACAGCATACATACCTACGTTCTATCATACTACGCCCTTCCGGTTCAGGTCCGAAAGGGCCATATAATCTTTTTTGCCTACGTGGCAAAACTTTCTCGTCTGTTAATCCTTTTTTATTCATTTCAATCTAATAATCGTACGGGCAACAGACTTCTGTCGTCTGGTTGAGGTAAACGTTCGACGTTTTTTTCGTTACCCAATTACTGCGATGATTCAACAAGACATAATTAACGACCAATACATCGTTCAGGTAGCTAATGAAAACCATCTGCAAATGGCTGAGACTATTTGCAATGAAATGGAGCAGAGTGCGAAAGCCCGCGGAACCGGTATAGCCAAACGCTCTCCGGTGTACCTGATGGAGAAAATGCTTGAAGGCAAAGCCGTTATTGCTACCACCGTTGCCGGTGAGTGGGTCGGTTTCTGCTATGTCGAAACGTGGGAGCACGGTAAGTTCGTGGCAAATTCCGGCCTTATTGTGCATCCTGATCACCGCAAAAGTGGTCTGGCAACGAACATCAAACAGAAAGCGTTTGAACTGTCACGGTCTAAGTTTCCGAATGCGAAAATCATCGGTCTGACGACCAGTCTGGCCGTCATGAAAATCAATTCTGACCTTGGCTACCAACCGGTTACGCTCAGCGAGTTACCGGCCGATGAAGCCTTCTGGAAAGGGTGTTCAAGCTGCGTAAACTACGATATTCTGACACGGACCAACCGCAAGCACTGCCTGTGTACGGGTATGCTGTACGATCCGGAAGAACCGAAAAAGAATGAACAGGAAAAACAGGAAAAATGGAATTTCCTGAAGGAATCTAAACTGTATGAGCGCTGGATGAAGCTGAAAGAGCGTATTCTCTTCCGGCTCAAAGAACGTCCACGGGCTCGTCGCTCCGAACGTGAACTCGAAGCCGTAGGCTGAATCATATAACCCGAAAAACCTGACCGTACGTACGGTCAGGTTTTTTTTTGCCTCGCCGGAACATCTGCCATACCAACGGGTTTTATCTGCATAAACCTCAACGTACTATGAAAACCAACAGCCCTGAAACCGGTGAAACAACCGGCGACAACAAACTGGCTACGATTCCGACCGGTATGGAACACGATCCGAAAGCCGATGAACAGGTTATTGACCAGCAAACCGGACAACAGACGCCCGAAGCTGTTCAACACGCCGACGACCCGGCCGATGCAGATGAACTTGCCAACTCCATCGCCTATGCCCTCGACGGCTCAGGCCCCGGCCCTTCCAACAGTCCGGGACCATCCAGTCCGGGACCATCCAGTCGGGTTAACGGTGAGGCGCATAAAGTCATTACCGAAGGCGTTACCGGTGCCGGACCGGAAGACGAGGAAGACGCTGCCAGAGAATGGCGGTCGCTTTAGTTGCGGAAAGCGTCCATGGCAGCGGTTGGTTTGCCGGTTTCATCGAACGCCCCCAACTCGTAGCCCTGCCATTTACCATAAGACTGCGGCTCCCAGTATAACACGCCTTTCCCCATCTGGTCCGGTACACTGCGCATTTTGCGGATCAGATCGGAGATAAAGGCGTTTGCTGTTACCGGATCATTGGCCGGCATCCCGACTTCTACCACCATTACCGGTTTGTGGTACTGTGCGATCATATCCTGAATGGTGGCAATACACTGGCTGTTTTTTGTCTCCCAGTCGGCGGCAGACGGATATAATGACATGCCGATCATATCGAATTTCGCCTGCTGCGCGGCCAGTCCGCCAAACATCCACCGGAACAACTGACGGTCATAGCCATTCGAAATATGCACAATTACCTGTGAGGTCGGGCTGACCGCCTTAACCGCATCGTAGCCGGCATTGACCAGTGCGGCAAAGTTCGCCATGCTGGTCGATGCCCGCCCATCGGGCCAGAGCATGCCGTCGTTTGTTTCATTACCGATCTGCACCCATTCCGGCGTAATCCCATTCTCTTTTAAACGGGTTAATACCGTGGTCGTATGGCTGCTGAGCGCTTTTTTAAGATCGTCAAACTTCAGGCCCTGCCACGCCGCCGGTTTTGTCTGCTTGCCGGGGTCGGCCCAGTTGTCGCTGTAGTGAAAGTCAATCATCAGCCGCATACCCGCCGCCTGAACCCGTTTTGCTTTACTCAATACGTCATCTATTCCGTTCCAGCCACCCTGCGGATTTACCCAGACCCGCAGCCGGATGGTATTCATGCCCTTCTCTTTCAGGACACTGAAAATATCAGCCGGTTTTCCGTCTGACTGATAAAAGCGGAAGCCTTCTTTTTCCTGCTGTGTGATCCAGCTCACATCGGCTCCCTTTACAAACCGGTCAGCGACCGCAGACGGAACCGACTGCCCCTTACAACCGGCCAGCTGCCCGATCATTAATCCTGTTACAAGAATCCACTGTTTCATAATTTGCCTCCGCTGTTCGCTCCCGCGTACTTATCACGCAATCGTTTACTGGCAAAGGGTAAATTGCACCGGAAAAGTTTCTTTTAGTAACCGGCAATAAGCTTTATTACTGATAATGAAGGTATTCTGTCTTCGAGGGTACCTGTACCGGTCTAACATGACGGTTTCTGCTTGGCGGTACATCGGGATTGCCGTATTTTTCGTATTCAGATTAGCTGATTTGGTTGTTGTTCATGAAAAAACTGATTTACGTTTTCTTTTTCCTTTGTGCCTTACCCGCTTACGCCGACGTTATTTTGCCCGCCCTTGTCGCCAATCACATGGTTTTACAACAACAGGAGTCCGTCAGGGTCTGGGGCTGGGCCGAACCCGGCGAGGTAGTTACCGTAACCCCCGGATGGGATAACCAGCCGGTTTCAACGACAACAACCGATCATGCGGTCTGGAAACTGACCATGCCGACGCCCGCCGCCGGTGGCCCCTACTCCATCACGATCTCCGGCCGGAATACCATTGTGCTGACCGACGTACTGGTTGGCGAAGTCTGGGTATGTGCGGGGCAGTCAAATATGGAATGGAGTGCCAACAGGGGTGTTAAAGATGCTCTTGCTGAGCTGCCAACGGCAAAGAATGACCTGATCCGTTTTTTTAAAATGCCCAAATTAACGGCTGATGCTCCCCAGACAGACACCAAGGGCAGCTGGGTCCTGTGTGATTCCGCCAGTTTGCGTGCATTCAGTGCAGTCGGCTATTTTTTCGGCAAGAAAATTCAGCAGACGCTGAATGTGCCCATTGGTCTGATCGATGTAGCCTGGGGTGGCTCCTATATCGACAGCTGGCTGCCGGTGACAGTGACGCAGCTTTATCCGGATACCCGCACCTCAGCGGCCCGTATGACCAAAGCGGCCCATTGGCCAAGCAAGCCCGGCTCCATTTACAACGCCATGATTGCACCGGTTATTCACTATACCATTGCGGGCGCTATCTGGTATCAGGGGGAGTCGAACCGGCATTACCCGCAGGCATATTACCACCTGATGCACCTGCTGGTTGATCACTGGCGGGGTATGTGGCAAAAAGATTTTCCGTTCTACTATGTTCAGATTGCGCCGTTTACCTACAATGGTGAACACCAGACAGCGGCAGTCCGCGAAGCCCAGACACAGGCTATGGACATCCCTAAATCAGGCATGGTGGTGACCACCGATCTGGTCGATAATCTGAAAGATATTCATCCGGCCTATAAGCATGAAGTAGGCAACCGGCTCGCCAATCTGGCACTGGCAGCCACGTATGAGCAGAAAACGATTGCGGCAAAAAGTCCGCAATATCAGTCGATGAAGGTAACCGGCAAAAAAGGTCATATCCTCCGCTTAAGTTTCCTGAACGCCCCTAAAGGACTGATTAGTAAGGGTAAAGAACTCAGCGAATTCACCATTGCCGGCGCCGACAAGGTATTTGTACCGGCCAAAGCCCGTATCCGCGGCAATATGATCGATGTCTGGTCTGACGAGGTAAAGGTCCCCTATGCCGTTCGGTTTGCCTTCCGGGATGCGCCGGAGCCGAACGTATTCAGCAAGGAAGGATTACCCCTTATCCCCTTCCGTACCGATGACTGGGACCTGAAACTGCCGAAATAATGCATGTGCCACATCTCCGGAAGTAAGCCGGCATCACGGACAGTTTTCAGAACGCCTTAAGTTTGGCGGGGCTGTACCCAAATTGCCGTTTAAACGTATATGAAAAATGGGAAAGATCTTCAAAACCAAGATCAACGTAGATGTCCGATGCAGATTTCCCTTGCTCTTTAAGCAGAAAATAAGCTTCGTCAAGGCGCTTCTGTAACAGCCATTTGTGGGGTGATGTATGAAATACCTTCTCAAAATCCCGTTTGAATGTAGCCAGGCTTCTTCCCGTGAGATACGCAAAACGGTCGAGTTTGACATTGTACCGGTAATTTTGGTTCATAAATGCTTCCAGATCCGATTTGTGCGGCGCTGAAAAGTCAAATAAAACCTGTTTTAAACCGGGTTGCGCATCCAGCAGAATCAGAATCAGTTCCTTTATTTTCAGATCAATCAATGGCTTATTCCCAAGGCTATTACTGTCAATGAGCGCTTTTAAGGAATCAATATAATTCCGGAGAAGCATGGTCATCCCGACAGGAATCATCGATGCCAGGCCACTGCTATGATCAGCCTGTATACTATATTCGCCGGCCATCTGCTGTAAATTACGTTCGCTTACATAGATATTCAGACTTTCAAAACGGCCGTTTTCCGGAGGGACCTTGGTAAACTTTACCAGTTGATTTTTCCGTAACAGGGTAAGAGCGCCTGCTGCAGCCTTATAAATCTCCCTGCCATCTGCCAGCATAAAACTCCCCGCCATCTGATACGACAGAATGTGCTGAGGAGTAAAATTTTCGCCTTTTCGGCTAATGCTATGATAGCAGGAATAAACGATATCAGACGTTTCTGCGCTGTCCATAATTTTTATTCGGAAAGCGCTGTCTTGTCCTTACAGCACTTTCCGATATCATCATTACTTCAGAATTGCTTTCGTTTCGAGGTACTCTTCCAGACCAAAGGCTCCGTACTCCCTTCCGATGCCGGACTGTTTAAAGCCTCCGAACGGCACCATCGGATCATGGCTGAAACCGTTGATACAAACCCTTCCCGCGTCGATCCGTTCGGCAACATACTGCGCACGGTCAGGGTTCGATGTACTGATATAGGCAGCCAGGCCATAAGGTGTATCATTGGCGATCGCAATGGCTTCTTCGTCCGTTTTATAGGGAATAATGGCTAACACAGGGCCAAAAATTTCCTCTCTGGCAATCCGCATATCGTTCCGTACATTCGTAAAAATAGTCGGTTTTACAAAGTTTCCGGCTTCCAGTCCGGCGGGTTTTCCGGTCCCGCCGGTCAATAACGTGGCCCCTTCCTGAAGCCCGGATTCAATGTACCCCTGAACCTTCTCAAACTGCCTTACACTGACCATCGGCCCTACGTCGGTACGCTCCTGCAAAGGCGGGCCCACAACAATTTGTCCGGCAACTGCCTTAGCGATGGCATTGACCTCCTCCAGCTTACTCTCCGGTACCAAAAGCCTTGTCGGAGCAATACAAGCCTGGCCGTTATTCATATATGCTCCGTAGACAGCCATCGGAACGGCCTGCGCCAGATCAGCATCGTCCAGAATAATATTCGGTGATTTCCCGCCCAATTCCAGCGTTACACGCTTCATGCTGTCTGCTGCCTTTTTCGCGATTAATTTGCCTACCGCTGTCGAGCCGGTAAAGGAAATCTTAGCCACATCAGGATTATCCGTAAGTTCAGTACCCACAACAGTTCCCAACCCTGTCACAACATTGATGACACCTTTGGGTAAACCTGCATCGTGAAACGCCTCCATCAGGACCTGTGTCTGCAAACCACTCAGCTCACTCGGTTTAATAACAACCGTACACCCGGCAGCAATTGCCGTTGCTACTTTGCTACAGACCGAACTGTTACTTGCATTCCAGGGCGTAATGATACCGACCACACCAACCGGCTGTAACCTTACCCGCGAGGTGTTAATTGTTTTTTCGAATTCAAAATGACGAAGCGTTTCGATCATGCTGTCGAACCAACTTCCAGTATATCTATTACTTAATGTTGAAAACCGGTACGTTCCACCGTATTCTTCGATCATGGTGTCGATAAAGTCCTGCTCCCGGTTTTGAACGGCATCCCTGAGTTTTTCCAGATACTGTATCCGCTGCTGTACAGTTGTTAGGGAAAACAGCCGGAATGCGTCTTTAGCCGCTGCAATCGCAACCCGGGTATCTGTTTCATCCGCAAGCGTTAATTCGCCGATCACGTTATTGGTAGCCGGATTTATCAATGTAAAAACTTCAGTACCATGTGGTGTTATAAATTCACCATTACTATAAATCTTATTTACCTTTCTCATTGCTTTCCTGTTTTATGCAGCAAAGGTAAAGGCGTCAAAACGAACTGACTTTGTAAAAAAGCTCAATGTTACTTTGTAAAAAAGCTCATTCCTGAACCGGAATACAGTAGTTTGGTAAACCACCGGCCAAACATCAGGAAGATACCAGCGAAAGCAGGCAAAAGCCGTCGACCACCCATAACCCTGCCGGCACTTCGTTTGATTTTCCAACGGCCAGTTTAATAACCGTCCAGGACAGAAAACCCCAGATAATGCCGTGGGTGATGGAATAGCTGAACGGAATCAGCACCAGCGCCAGAAAGGCCGGAATGGCATCGTCCAGCTGCTCCCAGCGGATTTTAGTCACGGGCTGCATCATAAACGCCCCGACCAGCACCAGCGCGGGGGCCGTTGCAATCGCCGGAATTACCGACAACAAGGGGGATAGAAACAGAAACGGCAGGAACAAACACCCGGCCACAATAGCGGTTAGCCCCGTACGCCCGCCCTGCGCAATGCCCACCGCGGATTCGATGTAGGCGGTACCGGGGCTGGTCCCCAGCATGCCGGCCAGCGTCGTCGCTACGGCATCGGTCAGTAAGGATTGTTTCAGGTTGCGGGGTTCACCGGCGTCATCGTGCAGCCCACCGGCTTCGGCTACCCCCACAAATGTGGACAAACTATCGAACAAATCGGTGAAGGCAAACGCAAAGATTACCGGCCACAACGACCAGCGAAAGGAATTGACAAGATCCAGTTTACCAATCAGACTGAAATCCGGAGCCGCCAGTACTCCCTGAAAATTGACGAGCGTTTTCAGCCCCATGTTAACCGCCGAGGCATCGCCCCACCACCGGCCGATGGGAATGGCCGCGAGGGTAGTCAGCATAATGCCGATAATGATCCCGCCCGGCACCTGACGCACCACCAGAACAGCCGTCAGCAACAGCCCGCCCACAAAGGTTATCATAATTGGATCATGCAGCGGCGCCATGCTGACCAGCGTTGCCGGATGGGCCACGATAAACCGGGCATTTTCGAAACCGATAAGTGTAATAAACAAGCCGATGCCGGCGGAAACAGCATAACGGACGGGCTTCGGAATAGCCTGTACAATCGCCGCCCGCAGGTTCAGGACCGACAGTATCAGAAACAGAATACCCGCCCAGAATACTGCACCCAGCGCTACTTCAGGTGTCAGACCCATACCTTTTACGGCCGTAAAGGTAAAGAACGCATTCAGTCCCATGCCAGGTGCTACTACGATCGGGTTCTTTGCATACAGCCCCATCATCAGGCTACAGAAAAATGACAGCAGAATGGTAGCGGTCAGCACACCGTTAAACGGCAAACCGGCCTGACTCAGAATGGCCGGATTGACCACGATGATATACATCGTCGCCAGGAACGTCGAAACACCCGCCAGAATTTCAGTCCGGCGGTTTGCTGAGGAAGAAAGGCTTTTGCTTGTCATGCTGCAATGATAGCAAAAACCCGTTAACATACGGATAATGCCCGACAGGCTATTATTGACCCCTGAACAAATGGCCAGCTTAGGATCAGATACTACCATTTCCGGACCAAAAAGGTCAATAAACAGGCTAAACTCCGCATTGTGTTATAATTTCCGGCTATCGTACCATCCTAATATTAAGTTTTACAGGATGTGTTGACAAACCCGAATCAGCCCGATAATTTTACCGGCATGTTAACCGAAATAGTATTTTTTGTGGAGTCTGATAAGTCCGGAGGATTTCAGGCCTACTCCCTTGAAGAAGGTATTCTGACCCAGGGAGACACAATTCCGGAGTTACAGGAATCAATCCAGGAAGCGTTGGACGCCCAGTACAGTCCGGCCACCCCGCTTCCGCCGATCCGGCTTGTTTTACCGGCCGAAGTTGGATAAAATCGCTACTATCATACAACGGCTCCTGCGTTTTCAGCAGGGCACAAAAAACAGAAGCCCGGCAAATTGCCGGGCTTCTTTGGTCAAGCACAGTCGCGGGAGTTTAAAAACCGGCGATGGCCTTTACTTATTATCAATCATTATTGCCACCAATTGACAGGCTTGTGCCAATGGCCGCGAAGTCAAAAATTTCAGTCACATTTGCCAGGTTCAGGAAACTGCCACCTTGTGCATCAATCATTTCCTGATTATTCATTTCCTGTACTTCGAGTTGATCCAGATTCAGCGTTTTCATAACAATAAATGGTTGAGTTAATTGCCTACTCGATACGCTTTTCGGCTGCCGCGCCCCATCCGTCATCGTGCGTCCCGGATGGGTTGCCTTTCTGCCGTTTGGGTTATACAAAGGTGGCAGAAAAAGCCATAGGAGCTGATAACGGCCAGTTATAGCTTCATAACAAGCGTTTATAAAAGTATAACCAACGTAAATTTTCTTTTCAGGTCAGGGGTTACATGCCCTTTTCTGACTCTATTAGTAGTGCAGCAAGCCATGCGCTACTCATTTTCACCCAAACCTGACATGATTAAATTTACCAACGCACTCCTGTTTCTGTCCGGACTTTATGCGTTCAGTACCATGAATCAACCTGTGGTCCATGAAACGACAGCTATTGTTGCCCGGACAGCCCATTCCGGTTCGGTTAAGGAGAACCCGGTCATTCCCGGCGATTTCGCCGACCCTTCGCTGATCAGACGCGGCAACACCTACTATGCAACCGGTACCTCCTCCGAATGGGCACCGCATTACCCGCTTTTCACCTCAACGGATCTGATCCACTGGAAGCCCCTCGGATACGTATTTAACCAGACACCTTCGTGGGCCTCGGCCTCCTTCTGGGCACCGGAGCTGTTCTACCGCAACGGTACCTACTTGGTGTATTACGTCGCCCGCCGGAAAAGCGACGGCATTTCCTGCATCGGTGTGGCCACCGCGAAAGACCCGGCCAAAGGTTTCACTGATCACGGGGTCATGCTCGAATTCGGTAAGGAAGCCATCGATCCGTTCGTAATTGACGTCGATGGGCAGCTATACATGACCTGGAAAGCCTATGGCCTCGACAAACGACCCATCGAAATCCTGGGCAGCCGCCTGTCGGCAGATGGCATGAAACTGGAGGGCGAACCCTTCATGCTACTGCGCGACGACGACAAAAAGGGCATTGAAGGCCAGTGCATTGTTAAGAAAGGAAACTACTTCTACCTGCTGTATTCGCTTGGTGCCTGCTGTGGCCGGGGCTGTACCTATCAGGTTGAAGCCGCCAGAGCAACGGCAATTCAGGGACCCTATACCCGCTTTACCGGCAACCCGGTACTGGCTGAAACGGACGAATGGAAATGCGCCGGCCACGGCACCATTGTTACCGGGAAAGACGGAAAGGATTATTATCTGTATCACGCCTACAACAAAGCAGACAATGTCTATACCGGCCGGCAGGGTATGCTGAGTGAACTGCGCTGGGACCAGCAAGGCGGCTGGCCTTCGCTCCACCCGTTGGGGGCTAAAGCCGCTGCCATTCAGAATTTCCGCGACGACTTTACGAAACCGGCACTCGCCGGCGACTGGCAATGGGATTTCCGCCATACCAAACCGGCCTGGAAACTATCCGGCGGTAATCTGGCGCTGTCGGGCACACCGGATGCGAAAAACCCCACCGGCACCGCCCTTACGGTCCGGCCGCTGAGCGGTGATTATACCATTACCACTGAAGTCGCCAATCACAACGAATCGCTGAAAGGGCTGGTGCTGTACGGCGATGCCGGCCAGTCGGTTGGCATCGGAGTGAAAGGTACCATGCTGCAAATCAGGGAAGTTAAAAATAACAAGACGACCGTTGCTCATGAAGAAGCCGTCGGCACGACAAAGCCGCTGACACTCAAAATTCAGGTGGAGAAAGGCTACCTATGCCGCTTTTTCCGGGGCGACGGCAAGGGCGGCTGGACAGAAGTAAAAACACAGGGGGCTACCTATAATGCCGATTTCCTGCCGCCATGGGACCGCAGCCCGCGTCCGGGCTTGCTGCAACAGGGCAGCGAACCGGCCCTGTTCAGTTATTTCAGCATTACCTATTAAAAATACCGCATAGTCACATAGAGAAACAAAGATGATTAATCTTCTGTGCTCTATGTGGCTATGCGGTAAATCCTCGTTGTCAGATAAACCGCTTATAGCTTCTCTACCTTTTTCAGGTTGTCGTCCGGCACGCGGTCAACGAGGAAGCTGATCGGGTCGATACCGGCCTGATAGGGTTCTTCCTTCACGACAAAGGTATAGGTGCTATCCTTTTTCTTCATTTTCTCGCGGCGGATCGCCAGCAACTTGCCCTGCTCCTTTCCGTCGGCCGGACGCCCATAGACGCCGACATCAATCCAGTCATTGAGCGTCACCGGCTTTTCGTTCCCGTACTGGTCGGCACGGAATTTCTCACTCTGGACCGCTACCGTCACCTCAAACTGTCCGTCGGGCCGTTTTTTGTACGACGCCGATAGGGCACGGTTATTGAAAACTGTCATTTCCTCGAACAGGTCCGTGATGACGTACTGCAGCGAATCCGGCGTATTTTTCCTGAACAAATCCACCAGCGCATAGGCATTCGGGTACGGCGGCCGGCGGTAGGCGTAGTTCTGAACCAGCTCGTGCAGGGCGTTATTCACCGCCTTTTCACCGATCATCTCCTTCAGATAATACATCACCACACTACCCTTCCGGTAATGGATATAGCCCTGATTTTCGACCTTTTCCAGCGGCACTTCCTTCACCGACTCCGTTCCGCGATCCCCGAGGTAGCGGTCCATTTCGTACTTCAGGAATTTCTTCATGCGGTCTTTGCCGTATTCCTTTTCCATCACCATCAGCGCCGAATACTGGGCCATGGTTTCGGAAAGCATCGTGGCTCCCTGCATGTCAGCCCCCACGACCTGATGCGCCCACCACTGATGCCCCATCTCGTGCGCAACCACGTAATACACCATATCAATATCCTTTTCCGGATCAATTTTGGCGATAAAGCCGATGCCTTCTGAGTACGGCATGGTTCCGGGAAAAGCCTGGGCGAAACTGGCGTAGCGCGGAAACTCAATGATCCGGGCCTGCTTGTGGTAGTACGGGCCGAAATTCTGCGTGTAGTAGGCCAGCGATTTTTTCACCGACGACAGCATGTTTTTGACGTTGTACGGGTGTTTCTTATCGTAATACACCTCGACATCTATGCCGTTCCATTTCTCACGGGCGACTTCGTAACGCGCCGAAATAAAAGAGTAAAAATTCAGCGACGGATGATCGAGTTTGTAGTGGTAATACTTCCGCGTCTGGCCGTTTTCGGTTTTTGTCCATTCTTTCAGCAGCGAACCCGGGGCCACCGCCATCTGATCACCGGACGTACTGATCACCGTTTCCACCATCACCCAGTCGGAGTTGTTGCTGATGTAGGTGTTCATGCACTTATCCGTACAGTTGCGGGCTAACTGCGGCATCCGGTCTTTTTCCTTCAGGCCATGTTCTTTCCGCTTATTCTTATCCCCGATCTCAAAGCCATCCTGATAGCCGATCATGGGCGCAATGTCGCTGTTGTCGAAAAACGAACCGTTCTGGTTAATCTGTTTGGTAAACGTAACCTCGTTTTCAAACCCGTTGGTTTCTTTCAGCATGGTGTACCGCAGGTGTACCGAGTCCCCGGGAGCAAGCGCCGGACTGAGTTTGTAAATCTGGTACTGCAACACCGAATCGTTCATGGCCAGTTTGGCCCGGTCAATCGACAGTGTGTATTTCCGTTCATTTGGATACACAATGTGCACCGAATCAATCGGAAAGCTCGACCGGTTTACAAGCACAAAATCGCCTTTCACGGACAGGTTACGCTCTTCCGGATACACATCAATGGTGTACTTAACATTGCTGATGCGCGGCTGCGGAATGCCCTGGTATTTTTTATACTTCTGCTCATAGCTGACCTGCCGCTCTTCCTGGTCATCGTCCGACTCGAAGCTATTGATCACCTTCGTGTTGTAGAAAATAAATCCGCCGCACAGAATCAGCGCACAGGACAACCCTGCTGTGATGGCTGCGTTGGTGCCCGAAAAATGGAGTCGTGCCGTCCGGAACCGGCTCGCCCAGCTGCTGTCACGGCCACGCACCCAGAACAGGATGGCTTTCATGCCCAGCAGGGCCGCTACCAGCGTCCAGTAAATCCGGAACCAGACAAACGACTTCACAAACGGGCCGAAGCCGTTCATATCCGAATAGGTATAATCCGGTGAGGCGTTGAACTGAACCATGTTGGTGCTCACATCCAACGGTCCCCAGATGTAGGCGTTGGTAATCAATACCACGATGAAGGCAAAAAATGCGACATACTTCTGATTCACCAGCGTATGCACCAGCATCGACAGTACGATCAGGGGAATAAACCGGATCAGGTCAATGGCAAAAAACTCAATCAGGTACTGGTCCAGTTCAAGCGTCGTGTACCCCTTCAGCAACTGGGTTACGATACCGGCCAGAATACAGACCGCCTGAATCACGGCCACCATGCCAATCAGGCCCAGCAGCTTACCCATAAACACCGTCCATGTCCGGTTCGGCATGGCATCATAAATCTGATCCATATCCGCCTCCCGCTCCTTCCAGATGACTGAGCCCGAGTAAAAGACGATAATCGCAATCAGGAAGACATACATCGTTCCGCGGATCGTGGAAATCACCTGATAGGTTACCGGGTAGGACATCAACCCGTAGAAGCGATCTGAATATTGCAGCGAGAACCCCATGTTGAGCATCCCCGCCAGCAGGATGACGATGAACGCCGTGCCGGTGATAATGCCCCAAAACTCCGACCGGGCAATCCGCAGCATCTGCGTCCAGGCGACCGAAGTGCCTTTTTGCGGATGTATAACCGGCAACGGCTGCAACGGAATAAACAATGGCCGCGGGCTGTCCTCCTGAATATGGTCTTTTTTCTTTTTCCGGTTTACGGCGTTGCGCTCGGCGAACGAGAACCGGAAATAGGTAAAGACCAGTATACCGACCCCGACGCCCGTCCAGATCAGCCGGTTCATGAGCATGTCCGGGTTACTGAGGCCCACCGACAGGGTATTTTTTTCGCTGACGGTCCAGTATTTGGTGATCAGTTCAAACGGGCGGGCACCGAAGGCATCAACGAAGAACGCCAGGCGCTCATTTTCCACGTCGCTCAGGAAGCTGCTCGAAATTCCGTAGGCAACGAGCAGCAGAATGGCACCGACAAATGAAATAATGGTAGAACGCGTCAGGGCAGCCAGCGCAAAAATGATGGCCCCGCTGATGAAGGTATTCGGAATGGCAAACACCAGAAAGCTGTTTACGTGCGACATCAGCTCCGTCGGCCCGTACCGCTCGGCATCCACCGAACCGGTTGTCTGCCCGATGAGCGTCCCCAGCATGATACCCAGCGAGATCCCTAAAAATGGAATGAGCGACACGATAAACGAACCCAGAAACCGCCCGGCCAGGTAATCCAGCTTTTTAATCGGCGACGAAAAGACGATCTGGTTGGTTTTGTAATTGAAATCGCGGATGGCAGCGTTCTGAATAAAGGCCGTTGTCATCAGCAGGGCAAACAGGCACCACACACCAAACTGATTCTGAACGACATACGGCGCATTTTTGTAGATATTACCGAACGACCCGCCAATCGACACATCATCGGACGCCGATGCCCAGGCGAACATCAGCACGTTAACCAGCATAAACACGTACACCATCGGCTGTCGCAGCCAGTAGCGCAACTCAAAGGTAAATAGATACCTAAACATGTTGTTCCAGAGCGGGTTATGGATTACGCATGATTAGAAATAGTCGAGAAGAAGACGTCTTCGAGGTCAGGCTGAGCCAGTTCGAAGCCATTCGCCGGTACATCTTCACTGTAGATGTGAATCAGCGGTTTGCCGGCAACCAGCTTGTTCGAAATTAGCGAATACTGTTCAGCGTATCCGGCGAGTTCGGCTTTTTCGATGGATTTCTGCCAGATTTTACCGTCCAGCATCGTAACCGAGTCGAGCGGAGAGCCGCTGTAGAGCACCTTGCCACGGTGAATAATGGCCATGTTCCGGCACAGTTCCATCACATCCTGTACGATGTGCGTCGACAGGATAACGATCACATTTTCACCGATTTCAGACAGCAGGTTGTAGAACCGGTTGCGTTCGCCCGGATCGAGGCCGGCCGTTGGTTCATCCACAATAATCAGTTTCGGGTTGCCGATCAGGGCCTGAGCGATGCCAAAGCGTTGTTTCATCCCGCCCGAATAGCTGCTGACTGCCTTTTTGCGGTGTTCGTAGAGGTTTACCCGCTGCAGCAGGGCATCCACCAGTTCCTTCCGCTCCTTGCTACTGGTAATGCCCTTCAGCACGGCCAGGTAATCGAGCAGGTCAGTAGCGGCGACTTTCGGATACACCCCGAACTCCTGCGGCAGATAGCCGAGGACCTGCCGGATGGCTTCCTTATCGTTCAGGACATCGATGCTGTCGGCACCGGAACTCCCCAGAAAGGCCGTGCCGCTGTCGGCATCCTGTAGCGTAGCCAGCGTCCGCATCAGCGTTGACTTACCGGCACCGTTCTGCCCGAGCAGGCCGTACATGCCGGTCGGGATGGTCAGGGAAACATTGTCGAGGGCTTTAACCCCGTTCGAATAGGTCTTCGAAAGGTTCTGAATCGTAAGCTGCATGTAGTTGGGTAAGGTTTTCGCGTTAAACAAATATAACCCAACCAGCTATTCAGGGTACCTTTTTGTAGTTAAAAGGTTTGATTGATGGCTAAATGGTCATCAACCGCCCACTGCCATCAATCAAACCGTCGCTCTTTCATTATATAAACTGCCTTATTGACCCTGCGACAGTGCCAGCGACCGCTCAACGGCCTTACTGTCGTGTGCATCCAGCTGACCTGATTGCAATGAACTGATCACAGCGTTGGTCGGGGCGATCAGGATGATTTTCACATCGGCCCTATAGGTCAGCAGTGGTTGACGCGAATTGGTAGTACTGAGCAACTTTGCCTGAATCCGGATCTTATCGGTCAGATTCTGCGCCGAGGTTTCGATGGTATACCCCCCGGCAGGTGCGTCGGTGATCGCATTAAACCGGATTGAACTCAGCGTCCAGTTATTCAGCAAATCTTTCAGATACACCAGCACTGCTCCCTGGTCTGCGAGCTCCGTATATTTTTCCGGCTTCAGCTCCTTATATCCGGCTACCACGTATCGTTTAGTGGCCTCATCGAACTGCGGCTCGCAGCAGACCGCAAACTGCTGGTCTTTATAGACATAACTCCAGGCATTTACTGTTCCCGGAACCCCTGGTTCGCCCTGATCGCCTTTCTGGCCCTGATCACCCTTTGGGCCCTGCGCCCCCGGATCGCCTTTGGGCCCCGGTTCCTGTTGACAGGCCAGCACGCCGATCAGGCAGAGCAGCCCTAAAACTGACAGTTTTTTCATCGTTCTTTAGGTTGTTTATGATGTAAAACTGCATTACCTACCAGCCCGTTCGTAAGGGATTTTTACCAAATTGCGCAATTTGATGACTGAACTGTGTGCGTCGGCTACTGAATTGTACGGAGCCGAAAGATGGACCAGTCACTCTGCCGGTTCGGTCAGGGCTTCATTTTTTACAAACGGCCCGATCCAGATCAGCATGATAGCGAGCCCGATCAGCGCTAACGCACCAAAGCCGAAAAAGAGCAGGTTATAGGCCGTATGGTAGCCGAGCGGTCCTGCGTAGGTTTTGAGCGTTAATCCGGATAGTGCCTGAAACAATGCCCCGCCCAGGCCCGTGCCGACACACGCCATGCCCCATACCGAGGCTGCTGCGTTCTGCGGCACCACATCGGCCGGGACTGCCAGGGCGTTGGCGGTAAAGGCAGTATAGCCGAAACCGGCAAAACCAAACACAAGCAGCGCCGACAGCGGCGAACTGATCACCAGCGGCCCCGCCAGCAGCGAAATGCCCATGATCAGCCCGGCAAGGGTAATCGCTAAACGCCGCGCCGCCGGAATAGCTACTCCTTTTTTGATAATGTACTGGGTAAAATAACCGCCGACCAGATTACCGGCATCGGCGATAATAAAGGGAATTGTCGCAAACCAGCCGATCTGTTTCAGGTCCCAGTGATGGACATCGACCAGATAGCGGCCAATCCAGAACGTAACAAAATACCATACCGGATCCATGAAGGTTTTTGCCAGCGTAAAGACGATGACAAACCGGCTCCGGAGTAACCGCCAGGGCGAAACCGGCTTCTGTTTAACCGGCTCTTCCGTTGTTTGCGGGGTATAGTAAATAAACCAGTAGACCACCAGCCACAGGTACCCGAATGCGGCCAGAATCACGAAGGTTGCCTGCCAGCCGTAGGCCACGCCCAGATACGCGACCATGGGCGGTACGAGCACCGCCCCCAGGGCCGAACCGCTGTTGAAAATACCGGAAGCCGTTGAGCGCTCATGGGCCGGAAACCACTCATTTGTCAGTTTGATGGCGGCAGGCCAGTTACCGGCCTCCCCAATGCCTAACATAAACCGGCAGATACCGAACTGGAGCGGTGTGGTGGCAAAGGCATGTATCAGCCCGGCAGTGGTCCAGAAAGCCATGCACAGGGCATACCCGATCCGCGTGCCGAGCCGGTCAATGACGAACCCCGAAAAGGCATTCGACAGCATATACGCCACAAAAAAAGCCGTTGCAATGTAGCCGAATGCCTCATCCGGAATCATTTTCCGGAGCTCCCCGTCGGCACTTAAATAGTTAAACGCCAGCCGGTGAACGTAATTAAGAACGGTAGCCAGAAAGGCCATGAAAATCATGACCCATCTGATCCGCAAAGGCTTATGCAGGACATTTCGGGCAAGCACGTTTTCCATAACAGAGAAAAGAAAGGTTGAGGTGAGCAGGAATCGTCAGGTACAGGTGTTGTTACAGCGTCCGGACAGGAATCAGCGCTTCGGCAGTCTGTTCTGTCGCCAGCGGATTGACCAGCGGCCGGCCCATGCCCTGCCAGTGTACGGCCATGGTATCGCCCGGTTCCAGGCGGATACCGTTGCCGAAGCTGAACGCATCGGCTCCGAAAAAGTGTACATGCGCCTGCCCCGGTACCCGGTGCGACGCATATTTAAACTGGTGATATTCGAGATTCTGCAGGTTATGGGCCATGGTCGTTTCCCCCGTCTGTACCGGCGACGACCAGATGGTTGCCTCTCCGCGCTTCACACTGACCGTCCCCGCAACACCCGAAAAATCATCGGTAATGACCAGTTCCGGACCGATAGCACACTGCCGGATTTTGGACGGGGCCAGATAGAGGTAATTTTTCTTCTCCATTACGTGGTCCGAGAACTCATTGCCGGTACAGAACCCAATCCGGCAGGGCTGCCCGTCAGCGCTGACGATATACACCCCGGCTACCTCCGGTTCTTCGCCGCCGTCATTCCCGTAGGCAGGCACGACGAGCGACTCCCCGTGGGCGCGCAGCACAGCACCATTGCCCTTGTAAAACCACTCCGGCTGTACCCCGATCTGGCCAGGCCTCGGGCTACCGCCTTCGAGTCCCCACTGGTACATCTGCATGCTGTCGGTAGGCGTCGTCACGGTGTCGCCGTGCATCATCTGCCGGTTCAGGGCGCTGTTTTTATGGGTCAGACCGGTTCCCGTAACCATGCAGCACAGCGGATTGCCGGGATGGTCAAAGGCCGGCAACAGGTGCCAGTCTGCGGTTCCGTCGTAGACCGCATCGTACGGAATCGCGTCATTGCTCTGCCGTTCCTGAATAAGAACGTTCAATGACTTATCCGCAGCCATTGCGTCCAGGGCGAGCTGATATACCGAGGTGGTATCAGTCAGAAAATATAAACATGGTTCGTCTACCCGTGCTACCCGCCGATGACCTGTAGCATCGGCAAGCTGCACCAGCCGTATTGATTCCATAATACAATCAGGTTACTTTAGTTGGTTTAGTTTACTGGGTTACCCATCCGCCATCGACCGAAAAGCAGGCCCCTGTCACATAACTGGATGCCCGGCTGGCCAGGTACAGCGCCATACCGCTGATTTCGTGGAGTTCGCCCCAGCGTCCCATCGGGATTTTAGCAATGAATGCCTCGTATTTTTCGGGGTCCTGCAGCAGCGGCAGGTTCAGGTCAGTCGCAAACGGTCCGGGCAGAATGGCATTTACCGTGATGCCTTCCTTGGCCACCTCCATCGCCAGGGCACGGGTCAATTGCAGAATCGCTCCCTTGCTGGTTGCATAGGGTGTCCGTTCCGGTATGGCCGTCAGCGCCAGCATCGACCCGATATTGATAATCCTGCCGTAGCCGTTTTTTTTCATATCGGGGATCACCTCCCGGCAAGCCAGCCACGTACCGGCCACATTCACCTGCTGTACTTTATTAAAATCACTAAGTGACAGATTTTCAATGGCACCGCGGATATTAATACCGGCCGAATTGATCAGTATATCCACTTTGCCGAAGCAGTTAATGGTTTCCCGCACGGCCCGTTTGACACTCTGTTCGGCTGTCACATCACAGACGGTACTGATACAGTCGATGCCGTACGCAGCTTTGAGAGCCGATTCGGATTGGAGATTGGTTGCCTCGTCCCGCGCCGCAATCACAATGTTAGCCCCCGCCTCGGCCAGCCCCTGTGCCATCGACAACCCAAGTCCGCGGTTGCCGCCAATGACAAGCGCCGTCTGGCCCTGTAGTTTGAATAAATCCAGAATACTCCGTTCGGTCGTTACCTGTTCCATATGCGTAAATGGGCGATAAAGGGTTAGTCGATAATCGTAAAGTGCTCCAGTCCTTCCGTTTTCAGGGTCAGTCCCATGCCTGGTTTGTGGTCGTCGAGCTGTAGCTTACCGTTTTCGGCAATGGCCTCCCCATCGAAAATGTACCAGAACATTTCGTTGCCTACTTCAATATCAGTCTTCGGAAAATACTCGGCCATCGGACAGGCAAACGAACTCATGACCACGTGCAGGTTATGCATCTGCCCTCCGTGCGGAATGACTTCAATGCCGTGCGGCAGGGCCATGTTGCAGATTTTCTGCGCTTCGGTAAATCCGCCGACGCGGTTGGTATCAAACTGAAATATATCCAGTGCGCCGGTCTGGAGCAGATCATGGAATCCGTAGCGGGTATATTCATGTTCGCCCCCCGAAATCGGGATGTCGGTATACTGCTTCAGTTTAGCGAAATTGTGGATTTCATCGGGCAGCAGCAGTTCTTCGACCCAGCGGAGATTATAGGGTTCGAGTTGTTTAAGCAATTGCCGGGCATAGGCAAAGTTAAAGCCCATATACGCTTCCAGCATGATGTTGACATCATCGCCGACGGTTTCCCGCACTACCCGGACCATTTCTACGTTTTTCTTCAGACCCGCCAGTCCATCGGTCAGCGGGTAGCCGCAGCGGAGTTTCATCCCGGTAAAACCCTGAGCCTTATAGTGGGCGGCTTCCGCCTGCAGGCTGTCCAGATCACGGGTATACAACCGGCTGTAGTAGGTTTCGATAGCGGGTTTGGTCCGGCCGCCAAGGAGCATGAAAACCGGTTGTCCAAAGACCTTTCCCTTAATGTCCCACAGGGCAATGTCCAGCGCACTGATGGCGGCGATTACCGCCCCTTTCCGGCCATAGGCCACACTGGAGCGGTACATTTTTTCAAACAGGTATTCCGTATTCAGCGGATTTTCACCGATGAGCAGCGGGGCCAGTTTACTGTCGATAATCGTCTTCGTCACATCGGGGCTTAGCCCTGCATTACCGATCCCGATCAGCCCGTCGTCGGTTTCAACTTCGACCACCAGCCAGCTGAAG
The DNA here is from genome assembly GCF_945952095.1 of uncultured Arsenicibacter sp. Taxonomy (GTDB): domain Bacteria; phylum Bacteroidota; class Bacteroidia; order Cytophagales; family Spirosomataceae; genus Arsenicibacter. The sequence goes on from NZ_CAMFHL010000049.1 coordinate 30,549, forward strand.
AAGCGGAAGGCGGCCTGCGAATCCTGTTGAAAATGAAGCGGACTCAGGGGAGTGGCAAAAATGGTATTCTGAGTAATAACGGGGCCATGCCACTGATAAAGTCTGGCCCTGACGTGACGGATTTTCATGTCAATTATCGGTTATACAAATATGTCCAGATAGGTCACCTCATCGGAAACCGGCTGGATGCCGTGCTTCAGCGAGGAGTTGAAATAAAGGCTGTCGCCTTCTTTGAGTTGGTATTCGATTTCGCCAACCTGCATTTTCATCTGTCCGCGGATAACGTAAATAAATTCTTCGCCTTCGTGTGACAGTTCATGCGTTTTGACTTCCCCTTTCCGGCCGACAAACAGGAACGGCTGCATCTTTTTCTCGTGATACTCAGAGGCATACGGATAGATGTAATAGCCCTTGTCGGTCTGGGTCAGGCTGCTTTCTGCCTTCTGCCGCGAGGTCACGATGGCATTCAGCCAGCCGTCGTGTTCCAGTAAATTGGAGATGGATGTGCCCAGCGTATTTGCAATTTTGACCAGTGCCGCCACCGACGGCACGGTCTTATTGTTCTCGATCTTTGAGATCATACTCTTAGACAATCCACTGGCATCCGCAATTTCCTGAAGGGTACGGTTCTGATTAATACGTAAGATTTTGATGCGATCGCCGAGGTTTAGCTTTGTGCTGTCGTTATCAATGGTAACCATATTCTCTGTTTACTTATGTTCAATAAAGTTGAACGAAAGTAAACAATTTTCGGCATCACTGTTTACTCGTCGCGACAAAGCCTCCTCCGGCAATCCTACTCCCAGGTCAGTTTAATGAGGGATACGCCCTGCCACGGCAGCTCAAATGCCAGTTCCTTCTCCCCTTTTTTAGCCACGATCCACTCCGGTGATCCTACCAGCTGCAGCTGACCGGCCCGTTCGAGTTCGGCGATCTGTTCAGCAGACGGCGCCTTGGGAGAACCCATTTTTTTCCAGGCTTCGTAAGCGTTGCTGTGCTCCTGATCGATGCGGTAATGGTGAAGCAGAATCCGGCCGGCGGGCTGGCCTCCAAGCGAAACTATCACCGTCGCGACATGCCTGTTGCCTTGGTTGTCGTGGCATGTCCAGAGCCTCACCCCGGCCGATTTCGCATCCTTCGAGGCAATTCCGTTCACATCGGCTTCTTCGCGCACACTCTTGTCACGGATGCGGGCATAATCATAGCCGCCTGTCCGTTGCAGGGCCACGCGGCCGGCCGGCATCAGTCCGAACATCCGGAACACATTCAGTACCGGTTTATCAACTCCGTTGGTTGCCAGATCACGGAAACCGCGGAACCAGGGCTGGTTTTCAAACTCAAACGCCCACGTAACGGCACCTTCCAGATTCACCCCTCTGGACGCTGCCAGATCGTATTTCCGGGCAAATGACGCCGCCGTATAGCTCGCATACATTGTGCCGTTGCGGTAGGCATTCTGCGGATGAAAATCTTCGGAACAGGCCGCACAGCCTTCCGGATCCGATTCACCGATAATAATCGGCAGATGTTTCAGCGACGGATACGAGGCGACAATTTCAAAGCCCTTATCAATGTCTTTCAACTGGGCGCTCATGTTCATCTGCACGTGCCCGTCGACCAGTTTCGGCGCTCCCTTGGCGTGAAACGTAATGAAATCAATCGGGCTGCCTTTTTTGCCGGTCACGTGATTGGTACCATTTACTACATGGTCCATAAACGCTTTAAAAAATTTAGCCGAGCTTTCGCTGTTTGGCCCCGTTACCTCCGGTCCGCCGATTTTAGCCGTCGGCAATGCCCGTTTTACCGCATCAGCCGTGTAGTCATAGAGCTTTATGTACTCCTCAACGGTCCCTTTCCAGTACGGAATATTCGGTTCGTTCCAGAGTTCCCAGTACCAGCTTTCCACTTCACTTTTGCCGTAGCGGTCAACCGAGTGTTTTACCCACTGATAGACCAGCTCCGCCCATTTGTTATAATCTTTGGGCGGATAGGCCCAGCCCGTAAAAATTTCGTACTTCTTGTTGCTGGGGTCCCAGTTGTGCCGGTACGGCTGCGGGTGGGTTGACAACGCCTCGGGCATAAAACCGATCTGAGCAATCGGCCGCATACCCCGTTCGATAAACGTATCAAAGATTTTATCGATGATCGTCCAGCTGTAAACGGGTTTTCCGTTCGCATCTTCGGTGTAGGCGTTGGTCGATCCCCATTTCAGGGCAGCCTCCCCGTCACCGGTTACCAGCAGGCTGTGCACCCGTACATTGACCGGCACCTTGCTGAGCTGTGCGATTTCGGTCAGGAGTTTTTTGCCGTCTTTCATGTAGGTATAATTCGGCTCATCGTACCCGAACCACGCCCAGATAGGTTTCATCTGCCCGGTCGTTTTGGTCAGATCTACGCGGATGTCTACAGGTTGTGGCTGGGCCAGCACATGGCTGGTGTTTCCGTAAGCAAGGCTACATACGGCGGCAATGGATGCCAGCCGGCGAAAGGTTGTTAACTGCATAATATGTAAGAAAAGTCGGTATTGAACGGTTATTTATAGCCGGGGTTCTGGGTTAAGGCCTGGTTCCGGCTCAGCTGCAGGGCAGGCACCGGAAACAGTACATGTTTATCGGCCGCCGCTGCGATACCCAGCTGTCTGGCATTGGTAACCAGCCGGTCGTGCCGGATCAGGTCCCAGCGGGCATGGCCTTCGCCGACAAACTCCTGGGCCCGTTCGGCCAGTACCGCTTCCCTGAACTGGCTTTGCGTCAGACCGGCCAGATCCGGATAGATGGCGGCCGGCTGAGCACTGGCCGTTCCGGCGGCACGGGCCCGCTGGCGGACCTTGTTGAGAGCCGTATACGCGTCGGCCGTTGGCCCGCCGGTTTCATTTGTGGCCTCGGCGTAGGTCAGTAACATATCGGCAAAGCGAATCAGCGGGTAGTCAACGCCTTCGCGCAGCATACCGCTCGAAAAGTCAATCCGGTGGAATTTGGTCAGGAAGGGCGCGTACATTTTCACCGTGTCCCGTACCAGCTCCTTCACCCCGTTTTTGTAGTAATACGGCATCCGGTCGCGCACCGACCACCACTTCCGGTAGGTGTTGGCCTGACCGGCAAAGAAGTCTTTCCGGACCTGAAAGATGACGAGGTCTTTCAACTGATGGAACTGAACGCTGACGCCGTTGATAGTCTGCGCCGGAGGCCCGAAGAGGTAAATCATCCGCGTCTGATAGAGCTGGGACGTACTATTGGCATTGCCTCCGTGCTGGATCGCAAAAATCATTTCCTTGCCGTTCCGGTAGTCGGGATTCATGATCTGCTCGTAGTCGGGCATCAGGTCAAACACCTTGGCGTCAATCACTTTTTTAGCCTCCGCCGCTGCTTTTTGCCATTGTTTTTGCTGGAGGTAAACCTTCGCCAGCAGCGCGGTGGCAGCCAGAGAGGTTGCTTTACCCGCCACATGGTCTGCTTCGCTGTACGGACTCAGCTCCGTTACCGCCGTTTCCAGATCCTTTTGGATAAACGCATACACCTCTTCGGCTGAGTTCCGGGCTTTACTTACTTCGCTCAGATCGGTTGTGCCGTGCGTATGCAACGGAACGCCCCCAAATATACGTACGAGATTAAAGTAGAAAAACGCCCGCAGGAATTTCGCTTCGCCGTCGAGTTTGGCCTTGTTCGGAATCGACGATGCCTCCAGTTTATCGATCAGTACATTGGCGCGGTTGATGGCGGCGAAGAAATAATCCCAGGCAGTTGACAGTTCCAGCGCGTCGGACGTCCAGCTAAAGGTGTTGAAGTCGTTGCTGACACCGGAGCGGTCACCGGAGCCGTTGGCCGAACCGCCGCCAATCAGCGTACCGGCCGTCACATCGCCCAGCGTTACCCACTGCCCGTCGCGGTAGGTATCGTCCCACAGCCGGCCATATACGCCGTTCAGGGCCAGCTGCGCCTGATCGGTCGTTTTGTAAAAGGCATCCACGGCCACCTGACTATATACTTTCTCGTCCAGCGCATCCTGACAGCCCGTTGACGCAGCCGACAGGCAACCAACCGCCAGCAACGCTGCTATTTTTTTATTGAGTTTGGCAATCATAACAGTAGCTTTTTTCGGTTAGAATCCCAGTTTTACATCCATCCGGAAAGTACGTGCCGACGGATACCCGTAGCGGTCCATTCCTTTTGCCGTATTGCTTGATCCATAGGAATTTAGTTCAGGGTCATAGCCGGTGTATTTTGTCAGTACAGCGAGGTTATCTACCCCGATGCCAACCCGTGCTGTTTTGATAAACGGTACTTTCACCGGAATTTTGTAGGTGAGTGATATCGTCTGGATACGCAGGAACGAGCCGTCTTCGACCATGATCGAACTCACCCGTTGCGGGTTAGATGCACCGGCACCCGGATAAATACCGTTCGGGTTCGCGGGAGACCAGCGGTCCAGGCGCATGGCCGATATACCGGTGCCGTCGAGCAGCCACTGCTGCTTAGCCAGGTTCAGCACTGAGTTGCCGTACTCTCCGTAGACAAATACGTGCAGGCTCAGCGGACCAAAAGAGAGATCGTTGGTCAAGCCGAAGTTAAACTTCGGATTCGGATTACCCAGAAATACGTCATCACTCTCTGTATTATACGTACCGTCGCCATTCACGTCTTTGTAGCGGATGTCGCCGGGTTTCGCCGAGGGCATGGTACCGACCTGCTTTATTTCTTCCGCCGACTTCCAGATGCCCTCGTATACCGAACCGTAGAACTCACCAACCGAATGGCCGGGCTCCAGGCGGGCCGTATTTTTGTCATGCGGCGTCACGTTTCCGCCACCGACCCAGCCGGTATACTGGTAAGGTGCACCGCCCAGCGACAGAATCCGGTTCCGGTTAAAGGCGATGTTAAAGTTCGTCGTCCACCCCACCTTGCCCGTCAGGTTGGTACTGTTAATACCCACTTCAATACCTTTGTTCAGCATAGCCCCCGTATTTTTCAGTACGCTGCCAAAGCCCGTCTGTGAGGCAATCGGCACATCCAGCAACAGGTCCGTCGTCTTTTTATAGTACGCATCAACCGACAGGCTCAACCGGCTGCGGAACACCGCAAAGTCAATCCCAACGTTATATTCTTTGGTTTTCTCCCAGCTCAGGTCCGGATTCGGAATATTGTTCGGGTACGCAATCGGCACCTTGCCGCCGCCGAAGATATAGGAACTGCGGGTACCAAAGGCTGTACCAAGCAGGGACAGCGACCGGTAAACACCGATGGATTCATTGCCCGTGCGGCCGAAACTGGCCCGTAGTTTCAACTGGTCAAACACATTCAGTTTCCGGATAAATGCTTCATCTCCCAGCTGCCAGGCAAACGCGACTGACGGGAAAATACCGTATTTGTTATTTACCCCGAACTTTGAATCACCGTCGGCACGGATCGATCCTGTTACCAGATAGCGGTCGTTAAACGTATAGTTTACCCGTCCCAGGTACGACACCAGCGTCCATTCATTCTGGTTGCTGTTCGGTGTCTGCGGGCTGCTGCCCAGTCCGAGGTTATAGTATTGAAACACATCGCTCGGGAACCCGAATGACGATGCGTCGAGGGTTTCGTTTTTCTCCCGCTGGTAGGTATACCCGGCCAGCAGTTTAATTTTATGCAGCTCGCGGATCGTTCTGGCATACGTCAGCGTATTTGCGTTGCTGATGTTCAGGTTTCGGACGGCAATCTGACGGGCTTTGCCACTTGCTCCGGCCGCCGCTTCAGAGCCGATCGGATAGTACTCATGGTACCGCCAGTCGCGGATGTCGGCCCCGATCCGGATATCAAGATCCAGTCCTTCAGCTATGTTATAGTTGGCATAGGCCGTACCGATCAGCCGGAGGGTATTACTCAGCTGGCGGTACTGTTCCGTCATGGTCAGCGGGTTTTCGAGGCCGCTTCCCAGCGGAAAATTCCGCAGGTTGTTGGGCCGGCCGAGACTGTCGCGGGCCGGAATGGTTGGCGGGGCCTGATAGATGGCATTGATCACGTTTGATATGCCTTCGTAACCCTTGGTATCCGTCGGAACGGTATACTGATCCGTCACCGTGAAGAGCAGACTTTCCCCGATCCGAAGCCGCTTGTTCACATCCGCATCTAAGTTCAGTGTGGTGCCGTACCGTTTAAAGTTAGAGCCCGGAATAATCCCGTCCTGATTGGTGTAATTCCCGCCGACCAGGTAGCGGACGCTCTGGGTGCCGCCGGAAAAAGCCAGTTTATACGCCTGACGGGCCGCCTGCTGAAACACGTCGTCCTGCCAGTTGGTACCGGTGCCGAATGCATTAATCTGTGCATCCGTATAGGTGGCAGGGCGACCCAGCAGCGTTGCCCGTTCGTTGGCCTGAGCAGCCCACTGTTGTGCATTCAGGAAAGGCAGTTTGCGCCGGGGCTGCTGTAGACCCACTGTCACGTCAAAATCGACATTGTGCTGATTGGCCTTACCGCGTTTGGTCGTGATCAGTACCACTCCATTGGCAGCCCGTGATCCGTAAATTGCGGCTGCCGAGGCGTCTTTCAAGACCTGAATCGACTCAATATCCGACGGATCAATCGAGTTCAAGGGGTTGGGGGCACCGCCGAATGATCCGACATCACTGCTGGCGCTGGTCTGACTGCCGCCGCTGATCGGCATACCGTCGATGACGTACAGGGGCGTACCGCCTGCCGACAGGGATGCCGTGCCCCGCACTTGTACGGAAATCCCGCCACCGGGCGCATGCGAGTTGGTATGTACCTGCACACCGGCAATTTTCCCCTGCAACGCCTTGTCCGGCGTATTAATCGTAGCCACTTCAATGTCTTTCGACGAAATCGAACCCACCGAACCGGTCAGGTCTTTCTTCTGCTGTGTCCCGTAACCCACAACCACTACTTCTTTCAGCTGTTCGGTGCCAGGTTGCAGTTTTACGTTGATTGTTGTTTTGTTGCCGACGAGCTCTTCATGAGCGCTATAGCCCATGAACGAAAACACCAGCGTTTCGCTGCCGTCTTTCACCGTCAGTGAGTAGGTACCATCGGCTTTTGTCGACGTCCCCGTGTTTTTCCCCTTGATGACAATACTGACACCAGGCAATGGCTGGTCGTTTTCATCAAGCACCTTTCCCGAAATGGTTTTATCAGCAGCAAGGAGCTTACCCTGCCTTTGCAAACCGGTAACGGACGCCCCGGTTTGGATTGAGACGACCCGGACAGGGCTGGTCCCTGACGTCTGTTTCTCCACTGCAGCTTCAACGCCCGCTGACCCGGCAATCAGGGCAGAGACGGACATTCCATGTAGCAGACGGGTTATTTTTTTATACCCGCTCTGTTTCCGGACGATTTTCATGTGAGCTTACATGTTTAAAGGTTTAGGCATTTATATCGAACTCCGGAAACTGGCCAGGCGCCATAACCATGTTTCTTAAAATTCAACAATGTTGAATACAAATGTAACAACCATTCAACACTTGTCAAGTATTTTTCATTTTATTTATTTTTATTTTAACTATTACTTCAATAAACAGTCAATAACGAACTATAAATAGTTAATTATTATTCAACTTTGTTTCTTTTATGAAACAAAGCAAATGTTCTTACCTTCCAGAAAACACAAAAAAAATGTGCTGATAAAGGGTTGATCCCTTTATCAGCACATTCGGCAGAACAGGTAATACGTTATACTTCCCTTCCCCAGCTGTCAATCTCAGTATCTGCCCAAAGCTCCGGGAAGAACACCCGCTTCTGACCGGCAGGCGGCAGGTAGCGCTGCCAGTTTGTACCGCCGGTCGCCTCAATGGCTTCGGGCGACTTGTGCAGATACCGTACTGCCGACCGCAGGTGCATCAGTTTCCAGCGTACATTGACCCGCTGGTCGAAGGCCCGTAAACCGGCAGTAAGCTCACCGGTCAGCAGCCCCTGCTCCCGGAGCAACAGCATAGCCTGCCGCAGGTTGGTACGCTGATAGTCTGTTGCCAGCCGCACGAGCCGGTCTGAATACTGCGCTTCAAACTGCCGTAAGGTCAGGGTTTTCTGCTGGCTGGACAGCTCAGTAGCGCCCCGCTTCCAGTAAATCCGATCGTATTGCCGGCTGACCGGCGCGTCGGCGACCTCCCCCTGCGGATCATCGAGCAGCAGGGAAAAATCGGTGGCCATGATCTCAATTTCGCGGAACTGCACCGACTGAAACCCGCTCGACGGCAAAAGCGCCATCCGGAATTTGAGGAACTGGTCTTTGTCCATGCCTTCGACCATGACCGTAAACGAGTTTTCCAGTATCTCAAAATACCGGTTAATTCGCGCCACGCGTTGCGTGAAGAATTCAATAAAACCGGCGGATGAGCCTTCCGGTACGCGGCCGGCAATCTGGGCGATTTCGTGTTTGACGAGCTTAAAGTATAATTCGGTGATCTGGTGGTAGGTAATAAAAATCAGCTCGTCGGGATAGGCCGTGCGCGGATTTTGCAGGGAAAGCAAGGTTTCCAGGTGAATATAGTCCCAGTAGGTCAGGTAGTCGGCCTGCAGCAGGCCTTCAAGGTAGGACGCCATGTCCTGCCCCATCGCGGCATATTTTTGGGAAAGCTGCTGTAGCTTTTCGGCCAGATCGGCCGGAATCTGTGTGTTGTTTTCAGATAGCATGGGATGAAGTGCAAACTGGTTCGGGCGCAATTTGCAAAAATCCCGCTAACCGGACGATACGCTCCCCGGGGCAGTTCAGGATTTGCCCGGCTACGAAACCGGCGCTTCCCGCTCGAACCGGAACCGTCCGGTATGCTGTGCCCAGTGGTGGCGGAGCTGAAACTGACGGCGCCGCGCCACCATAATCTGTACGCCGTTTGTTAACGTCACCTGTAGTTTTTTCGGATCATTTGCCACGCGCTTTATCGAAAATACGTGCGCAGCATTCACCATGGCATCTTTCCGGATCCGCCAGAAACCCGGCAGCTGCTGCTGGTAGCATTTCAGGGTATAGCTGCTTAACAGCGTCACGTTATCAACCGTATGAATGCGGGTGTAATTCCAGTCACCCTCCATCCACAAAATGGCATCGGCAAAGATCTGCCGTTTGTCAAACATGATAAATTCGTCAGTGGTAGTGTTCAGCATCGTGAATGAAAAATACGTTCGGGGATATGTCGGAAAGTCGTCTTTCTGCATGACCAAACTAGGTAGTTCACAATGGCTTACCAATCAAAAACTAACAACCCGGCGGTTATTTCGCACAAATGCGCAGGTTCGTTTAATATAGGTGGATACCGGTACCACGCATTCCACGCAGCCAGGCATTCAGCAGTCCCCGCAGATTCCGGCGCAGACCGGAGGATATTACCGTACCGTTTTCGCGCTGCCTGACATACTCTTTCATCAGCATGTTTCCGCGCTGTGAGGTGGCCAGCCGGTGCCCTGTGGTCAGCGTGACTTCGCTGGCACGCTGATTAAACTCACGGATATACATTGCATTGACGAGTAAACTCTGATGGATCAGCAGAAAATCATAGTCATCCTGAAGGGTGCGCGTAAAATGACCGATGTTGATTGTGGCGGTCAGCGGCTCCTTTTCCCCTTTCAGAAATACTTTTGTTATTTCCCGGTCGGCCTGAAAATAGACGATTTCCTGTACGGCCACCAACCGCCGGACACCGCCCAGCAACCGGATGGCAATCCGGTCGAACCGGTCACCCTGCCGTTGCTGTTCCAGCATGGCCCTGACCTCTTCCAGCATGGTATCATGCGCTTCCAGTCGCTGAACAGCCGTGTCGATCGCCGCCCGTAACTGGCTTTCATTGACGGGTTTCATCTTAATTTTGTGTAAAGCAAATTTTGTTTGGTCAAGACCACAACCGAC